>PKUH01000080.1 GCA_002869615.1 Desulfuromonas sp.
CCCGAATCTGATGAGCTTTTTATTGATCTCGGTGAAATCATCATCAACCGGGAATCAATCGACGGAGGTGTAATGTGAAAACACGATCTCGCATACTTTTCCAGATCTGCCTGCTGGCAATAATTATCGGCTGTGCCGATGTTGCCTTTTCTGCCCAATGTAATGTGACGACAACAGCCCTCAACTTCGGCAATTATGACCCCCTCTCATCGGCCCCGACAGATTCGTCGGCAACGGTTAACATCACCTGCCGAACCCCGGCCCGCAATCCTCAGGTCGTGACCTTTCAACTCACCTCGGGTGGCTCCGGCACTCCGGCGCAAAGATCCATGTTGCATCAGTCGGGAGGTGGATCACTTTTTTACAACATCTATTCAAACCCCGGGCGGAATCAGATTATTGGCGACGGGTCTGGCGGTTCAACGACATTTACCCGAACCGTTGACAAGACATCCCCCTGGAGCCTGCAACTCTATGGCAGAATTGATCCCTTGCAAGTTGTGCCGGTCGGACTCTATTCCGACACAATAATTGCTACAATCCTCTGGTAATCCAATTTTTTGCACTCAGATCGACAATCTGTTATTGTGTCGGAATAATTTTAATTTGACTCAAACAAAGGGGAAACAATGTCCAAAGTAAAGAATGACGACAAGGTAAAAGTTCACTACACAGGCACTCTTGAAGACGGTACCGTCTTCGATTCGTCGCGCGAGCGGGAGCCGCTTGAATTTACCGTCGGTGGTGGTGAAATGATCAAAGGGTTTGATTCGGCGGTCGTCGGCATGGAAGTCGGTGAATCGAAGAAATTTACCATAGAAGCTGCGGATGCTTACGGCGAGCGTCGTGATGAGATGGTTTTCCAGGTTGAGCGGAGCCAGCTCCCGGAAGGGATGGAGCCGGAGGTTGGACAACATCTCCAAACCGAGGCCGAAGGCGGTCATCCGGTGATTCTGGAAATTGTTGCCATTGAGGATGCAAACGTCACCCTAGACGGCAACCACCCACTGGCCGGCAAGGATCTGAACTTCGATATCGAAGTGATGGGAATCGCTTAACGCCGATCCGGCATCAGACGAAAAAAAGGGGCTGCGATTGCAGCCCCTTTTTCATTTGGAAGAAGAGAAGTTTTATAAATTTGAAGCTTCATCCTTGAGATACTCAGCCACGCCATCGGCATCCGGGCGCATCGCCTTGTCGCCCTTTTCCCAACCAGCCGGGCAAACTTCACCGTACTTCTCGGTAAACTGCAGGGCGTCGATCATCCGCAGCATCTCATCAACATTGCGCCCAAGCGGCAGGTCGTTGACCACCTGATGGCGGACGACTCCGTCTTTATCGATCAGGAAAGAGCCGCGGAAGGCGACGCCGGCCTCACCGAACTCGACATCGTAAGCCTGGCAAATCTCGTGTTTAACATCGGCAACGAGCGGATAGGTAACCTGGCCGATACCACCCTCTTCAACCGGAGTGTTGCGCCAGGCGGCATGGGTAAATTGAGAATCGATCGAGCAACCGATAACCTGAACGCCACGATCCTCAAACTCCTTGATCAGCTTCGAAAAAGCAATCAGTTCGGTCGGGCAGACGAAGGTAAAGTCAAGCGGGTAGAAGAACAGGACGACGTACTGTTCCGCGAACTCAGACAGGGAAAAATCAGCTTTTATAGTTCCATCAGCCAGTACAGCTGCAGCAGTAAAATCCGGGGCTTGCTTACCTACCAGTACGCTCATAATCACATTCTCCTTTTTGGTTGGGATGAGTTAATATTGAAATTGGAAGTCATTTTACCGACTTAATTTCGACTGTCAAGCAAAACATGACAAAAACGGTTATATTTTCACGCCAAGCCTGAGGTCGATGGAATGTAACGAAAGAGAATAGATTTTGCAACTTCGGTAAAGCGGTCTTATTTGTTCTTTTTTCCATGCACATCCGGGTGGTGCTCCACCATGCAGGAATCGCAGATGCCATGGCTGAACACCATTCCGGCATGCCGGGACAGATAATCCTCAATCCTGTTCCATAAACCATCATCATCCCTGACTTTCTTGCAGTGCATACAGATGGGAAAAATGTTTCTCAAGTCCTCTATTTCCTGTATCGACCTGTCCAACTCAGAATCGATAACGTCCTTCTCTTCCTGGAGGATCTGTTTCTCCTGCTCAAGCCGACTCTTTTCGATAAGCAGTCCGTAACTGCCCAGCAACGGCTTAAGAAATTCAACGTCGGCATCGCTATAGCCATCCTCGCGGTTGGATACGGCCATAATTCCGACAATCTCTCCGCCTGAATCCCGAATTGGCATGCCGAGGAAAGATTTCAGCGGCGGATGGCCGGATTCCTTGGGATATCCGCCCCGACGCGGATCGGCATCAGGATCATTTGCAATCACCGGTTCTCCGGTTTTGAATACAGACCCCCAGAGACTGTCAAAATTGAAAAAATCAAGTCCCGAGGCGACGTTCTCGTTGTAAAAACGATCCGTATCATCGTTCCAGGCGATATTGGAAATCCCGTGCGACTTTATGAACGGCGTCCCGTCATCCTGGTGCATCAACTCGCAGATAAACCCGATCTCGCTGTCGGTCAGGTCGATCAGATTCTGCAACGTTCTCTCGCACCAGCCATAGTATATCCCCTTGTCCATGTAGTCTTGCTGCAGGACGACAATCGACTCCATCAGCAGCTTTTTTCTGACCAGCCGGTTCTCCGACCTGACGCGCAAAATAGCATTTTTGGTGAGTTGCGCCATCATCTTGACACTTGCCAATACCAGTTCATTCCTCGCGATGGTCCCACCGACCATATCGACACCCATAAAACCATACAAAGCGTCACCCTCGTATATGGGCACAACCAGAATACTCGTAATGCCCTGCTCCAGCCAATGACCTTTTTCAGCGCGGCATTCATCAGGAAGACAGCGTACGTCGTCAACACAAACTGACTCGTTTGCCATCATTTTACTGAAAAACCATGGCAGTTCGGACTCAACATCAACCTGTTTCAGGTTGGCAATTTCTGCACTCACATCATCCCGGGTCCATTCATGCGTATTGCTGAAGGTTCCTCTCGTATCAATACCGGCATCATTTTGAAACAGGTAAACCCGATCTGCGTCAAAATGTTCGCCAATAGCAGCAAGGGCTTCAGTGATCACCTGGTCCAGACCAGACTCTGAACTTTCCAGAAAGCTGGTTGCCAAAGAGGTAAGTTTTTGTTCCAACTCGATTAATTTTTCATATGCTTTTGTGTTGTACATGAATAGTCCGGAATTAGTAGTTCAAAGCGGAAACGGCCGGAGACATCGACTCCATCCTGCTTGTGATTTAAGAATTCAACCCGCGCAAAATCACAAAATCATGTTTTCCAACATAAGGCAATATATTTAAACATTTAAAATAAATAAACCATCTGGCGACAGCACCACTTTTATCCGAGATTGTATTGGCGCAACAGCCAATCAGCGACATGCGGCCGCCTGGCTATTCGAAAATGTCCCGGCCGATTTTGACGATTATTTCTGACGAAAGGCAACTTTACTTGTCGTTCTTCCTGCGACTGCGCGGATGCGCATCATCATAGACATGCGTCAGGTGATCGACGCTGACCTGGGTATATTTCTGTGTCGTTGACAGGGAAGAGTGGCCGAGCAGTTCCTGAATCGCCCGGAGATCGGCGCCACCGTCGAGCAGGTGGGTCGCAAAAGAATGCCTCAGGGCATGTGGTGAAGCATCTTTCAGAACCCCGGCCAGCAGGAGATGTTTCTTGAGATGCCGCTGCACGCTGCGGGGGGTCAGCCTCTTACCGAAACGGTTAAGGAAAAGGGGTTCATTCTGAGCTGGCCATCCCCTCTCCTCAAGATAGAGATGCAGAGATTTGAGGGCGTGTTGGCCAATCGGCACGATCCTCTCCTTGCCCCCCTTGCCGAGTACCCGGACCAGTGCCTGTTCGAAATCGACTGCGCCAACGTCAAGTCCGGTCAGTTCGCTGATACGCAATCCGCAGGAGTAGAGAGTTTCAAGGATAGCCCGGTCGCGCAACGAAAGACGGTCGCCGGATTGAATGCTTTCGAGCAGTGCATAGACTTCATCGACGGTCAGGGTCGTCGGCAGATATTTTTCCTGGCGCGGCGTTGCAACCAGCTCCCCCGGGTTGGCCTGAACGACCCCTTCCCGAACCAGGTACCGGTAAAACGTCCGGATCGCCGCCAGCTTTCTCGAGATCGTTGATTTGCGATTCTTCTTGTGTAGTTGGGCCAGATAGCGCCGCAGGGTGATTTTGTCTACCTGTCCGAAAACCGAGTCGTCCTGTTTCCTGAACAGCTCCTCGAGAAACCGGTAGAACTCATTAAGGTCCCGGTTATAGGCACTCAGTGTGTGTTCGGAAACATTCCGTTCAACCTGAAGGTGCCGGCAGAATTTTTCAATCAGACGGTTCATCTATCGCTCCCTGGTCGAATATTCGCACGCTTTTACGCTTGAGAGCAATCACCTTTTCATTGGATGTGATTGACGCTCCGGAACCCGCATGCGATAATATCAGACATTGGAGATATGCATGGATTTGTTGATCAATATCATCGAATTGGCCCTGCTTCTGGTTTTCGGTTTTACCGTGACCACATTCACCATTGCCCTTTACGAGTGGGCCAATTCGATCGGCCGACCGATCCGCCAGATCCTCGGCATTGCCAATCTCTGGCTTGCTCTCCGTCTGATCATTAGCGAATATCTGGCCCTGATCATCACCCTGCTACTCTACCCGTTCGGTTTTCTCAATCTCCCCGAAGGTCAGACCCCGGAGGGCAAAAAACCGGTCATTCTTCTGCACGGTTTATTTCTCAATCGCGCCTGCTGGTTTGCCATGAAGCTGCGCTTCAGGCTCCACGGAATTTCGGATCTGCACACACTGAATCTTTCGCCGCTGAAGGATGTTGAATCAGTGACCGAAATCGTCGCGCGCAAGGTCGACTCCCTACGCCACGAACGGGGCATTGAGAAGGTAAATATAATCGGTCACTCAATGGGAGCGATCGTTGCCCGCAACTACACGCAGATACGCGGCGGCGCCAGAAAAGTCGAAAAGTGCATATTGATCGGCGCGCCGAACCAGGGCTCGAAGCTGGCGCCTTTTGCGCTGACAACACTCGGGGAAACGCTCCTGCCGGCATCGGATTTCCTGTCCAACCTGAACAAGCAGGGCTTTCCGCAAACAGTTGATTATCTCAATATCTACAGCCGTCATGACAATATGGTTATTCCGGCGACCTCAAGCAGCCTGACCGATATCAGGAATATTGAGTTAACCGGTCTCGGGCACAACTCACTGCTTTACAACGGAAAAACATTCCGGGAAGTCATAATTTTCCTTAATTCTGCCGACCATGAAAACGCTCAGGATCAACAGCCACAAGAAGGTTGAGATGATCGATATCACCGGCGAGGTCGTCGCGGCTGTCCGGTCATTCGATTGCGCTTGCGGTATCATCCATCTCTACGTCCCCCATACGACAGCGGCCGTAACAATTAACGAAAATGCCGACCCCGATGTGACCCGCGACATGATAATGGAATTGAACAGGATCGTCCCTTTCGAAGATGGTTATCATCATCTCGAAGGGAACAGTGCGGCTCATCTGAAGAGTTCGCTGATCGGAGTCAGTGAATTTATCCCGCTAGAAGATGGCAAGCCGGTCCTCGGCATCTGGCAGGGTATCTATTTTTGTGAATTTGACGGGCCGCGACAGAGAAAACTTCACATCAGGATAGTGCCGACATGAAAATCCGGGTCGCCATCAATCAGGTGCCCGACTACAGTCGCGACAACATCAGCAGGGCAATCAGAAATCAAATCGATTTGCTCGGCGGCATGGCAGGTTTTGTAAAACCGGGACAAACGGTTCTGGTCAAACCAAACATGCTGGCCGGAAAATCACCAGAAAAAGCGGTCACCACCCACCCGGAAGTTGTCCGGGCAGTCATTGAAGAGGTTCTGCGCGCCGGTGGCAAGGTTCTGGTCGGTGACTCTCCCGGCATCGGCAAGTCCGATCAGGTTGCTCGGAAATGCGGAATTATGCAGGTTATCGAGGAGACCGGTGCGACGTTCACACCTTTTATCGAATCTGTCTTAGTCCCCGGCAAGAATGGCATCTTTCAGCACCTTGAAATTGCCAAAGAGGTTCTCGCTGCCGATGTCATCATCAATCTGCCGAAGCTCAAAACCCACCAGATGATGGGCCTGACCTGCGGTATAAAAAATATGTTTGGAGCGGTCGTCGGCATGCGCAAGATCCGCCTGCACCTCCAGGCCGGTACCAACAAGGAATTCTTCGCGACGATGTTGCTCGAGCTGGCTGAATTCCTGAACCCGGCTCTGACTTTGGTCGATGGCATCACTGCCATGCAGGGGGATGGTCCCGGCAGCGGCGACCCGGTTCAGGTCGGCGTCCTGATCGCTTCGCCATCGATGCAGGCCGTCGATACGGTTGCCTGCAATCTTCTCAACCTCCCCGACAGCTCGGTCTGGACGCAAAAAGTAGCCCTCGCCTCACAGCGGCCTGGCTGCCGGATGGAGGAGATCGCGCTGGTCGGCGAGCCGATCGAGGGATTGCGGCCACAGCAATTCAAACCGGCCAAATCGACCGATGTTAATTTCAGCCTGCCGGCTTTTTTGCGCAAGCCGCTCAAGAAAAGCATCACCGCCCGCCCCGAGCCTGATCATAACCTCTGCGTCCGATGCGGCGAATGTGTGAAAAGTTGCCCGCCCCGGGCGATGCGGATAACCCACAACCGGCTTGAAATCGATTTTGCCACCTGCATCCGCTGTTTCTGTTGCCAGGAGCTCTGTCCGCATGGCGCACTTGAAACCCGCCAGGGTCTGCTGCTTCGCCTCTCCCGCTTATTTATAAAAAGTTAGAACATATTAACTTTTTTGCTTGACCTTCCTTTCTTATCTGTTACTATTTTTGTCTTATTTATATATCAGGAGGAAGCTATATGTGCCATAAACCCTTTTTTACTGTCCTTGTCTGCTCTCTGCTGCTGCCGTCATTTTCGGTTTTTGCCGCCGATACGGTGATCCTCGATGAGATTGTCGTTCGCGGGACCGAACAATCGAGTTTTTCCAGCAACCTGACCATCCGCGAAGTCAAGGAAAGCGCCGCCCGCGACCTCGGTGAAGCGCTGCAAAATGTTCCGGGGATGACCTACGTGCGGAAAGGGGCGATCGCCAACGACGTCGTTTTGCGCGGTCTGAAGAAGGACAATATCAATGTCCTGCTCGACGGCGTCCGGTTGTATGGCGGCTGCCCGTCGCGTATGGACCCGCCCTCCTTCCATTTCGACTTCGCCGAAGTCGAATCGGTGGAAGTGGTCCGTGGCCCCTACGACCTGAGCCATCCCGGCAGCCTCGGCGGCATGGTTAACGCCGTTTCCAAGTCACCTGCCATGGGAAAAAAATTCAACTTCAGCTTGACCGGCGGATCCTTCGACATGCTCCACTCCTCCCTGACTACCTCGTACGGCGCAGAAAAATACGATATTCTTGCTGGCTATGCCTACAAGTACTCACTGCCGCCGGAATCGGGTGACGGCAAGCGGATTACTGAAGTTTATACACCCGGAACTCCCAACAGTTACCTCGCTGACAAAATCGATTCACGCGCCTACCGGATCAATACCGGTTGGGCAAAAGCCGGCTACAAGTTCATGGACAAGGGCCGTTCGGAAATCAGCTACAGCTACCAGGACGCTGAACACGTTCTCTACCCTTACCTCTTCATGGATGCCGACTACGACAAGACACACCGCTTGAGTTGGACAACGCGTATCGAAGAGAAAGCCGGTGCTTTTGAAAACTCGGAAATCCAGCTCTGGTGGGACCGGGTCGACCATCTGATGAGTGACCGCAATCGTACGTCATCGCTCTCTAAACCACGCGACTACGGCATGGAGACCGATTCGCAGACTTCGGTCAGTGGCGTTCGCGCCAACGGAGTCATCAAGGTTGGCGAAGGTGCACTCAAGTCGGGACTCGACTATTATCACCGGAACTGGGACGCGACCAACTCCAGCGTCATGTACTTGTCGTACCAGCCTCAGGCGATGGTGCCAGACGTCGACATCGACAATATCGGAGCCTTTGCCGAATATAGTGTGCCGGTTGCAGAAAATTTGCGGCTGACCACCGGTGGCCGGGTCGATCGGACGACAGCCGAGGCGAACGCACTCGATGCGAACCGCCTGACAACCGTCTATGAGCAATACAACTCAAGCACAAACCTTGATTCAGAAACCGACTTCACCGAGTTTGGCGGCAACCTGCAGCTGACATGGACACCGCGCGATTCGATCGAGATCTTTACCGGCATTGCATCAATGACCCGCACCCCCGATCCGCAGGAGCTCTACATCGGCCTTGTACGTTTACCAACTATGATGATGCCGAATCCGACCAGTTGGGTCGGCAACCCGGACCTCGATCCGGTACGTAACAACCAGGCCGACATCGGCTTTAAAATGACGGCAGATACCCTGTTTTTATCCGGCAGTCTCTTCTACAGTGATCTTGATAACTACATTACACTGGTCGAGATCGCCGATCCGGACGGCGGCGGAACTTTATATTCAAAAGGCCGTTCCTACCGGAACATCGATGCCGAAATCGTCGGCGGTGAAATCAGCGTTCAAAGCTCCCTGCCCTTGGACCTGTTTTTGACCGCAGCGCTCAATTACACGCGGGGTGAGAACAAGGACCTCGACGAGCCGCTGGCAGAGACTCCGCCTTTGAACGGTTCGGTCTCACTGCGCTATGATCTTGGCACCTGGTTCGCGGAGATCACCGAACGATTTGCCGACCGCCAGGATCGGATCGCCACCAGTCTGCAGGAGCTGGAAACGGCGGGCTGGAACATCACCAACATCAAGGGGGGATACTATTTTGACAACTGGTCGTTGATTGCCGGGGTCGACAATCTCTTTGACAACTACTACTTCAGCCATTTGTCGTATCAGCGCGATCCTTACAGCTCAGGCGTCAGGGTGCCGGAAACAGGAAGGATGGCTTATTTGACGATCAGCTACAGTTATTGAATACTTGACGGGTATGGACAGTGATCACAAACTTGCCTGGGCCATCTTCATTTCGATTGGCTGTCATCTTCTGATCTTCGTTGCTGCAATCGAGTTTGCACCCTGGAAGATTCTGAAATCGGGGCAGAAAAGCCGGATCGTTGTTCATCTCAACACTCCGTCGGCGGTTGAACCGGCGGCAACCACAACCGTGCCGAAAAAAACGGTAAAAATCGAAGAGAAGGTCAAAGCGACGCCACCGCCCACAGTGGTCAAGGTTCAAGACGGGAAAAAGAAGAGCCCGGAAGAAATCCCGGCCCAGCCCGAACCGGCGGCGGCACCCGCACCGCAACAGCCGGTCGTTTCCGACCAGCCCCTGATTCGCGACCGATCACTCGGCAACCTCATGGCAAAACCACAGAACGAAGGGACAGGGGATTGGCAAGCCGAATACGCGCGCAAGCTCAGAGAGCTGATCGAAGAGAACCAGCGTTATCCGGTGATGGCATCGCGCAACCGGTTACAGGGGACGGTGATGGTCGGGTTTATTCTTAATCGTTCCGGAAACCTGCTTGAATGTCACATCACCCAATCCTGTCAGCATAAAATTCTTGATCGGGCCGCCTTGCGCGCCGTAAAAAGCGTCAAAAGCTTCCCTCCCTTTCCGGATTCAGTTGGATGGGAGCAGGCCGGTTTTGTCGTTCCGGTGACCTTTCGCATCGAATAAGCACACTTGACCACTCAACGAGGCTGCCACTGTACCTGCAGGCGGGCCAGTTCCCGGCCGTCACTTTCGCGCAGAAGCTGATGCAGGCTGCAAGATGACTGGCAATCATAGTTGCTTCGTGAAAAAACCCGATCACCGTATTTTGCTTCGGCGCGATATGAGACTTCAATTGTTTGCGGGCTCACCTGCCCGATGATATTGGCAGGAATAGTCTCCAGGGCCCAGTCGACATAGACGGTATTATTGACATGCTGATTAATATCGAGGTCGCTGTGACGCACCCGGAATGGAAGCTCGCAATTAAAATCGAGCGGAACCGGCAAACTGGTAAAGTTATCATGAACCATTCGCCTGGGAACGGTCGGCAGTTCCGGCAGAAACTCATCAATACGAACCGGGCGCCGCGTTTCGAGATTGATCAGCATCCAGGAACTGGTCGCCGAGACGATCAACTGGTTGTCCGGACCGGTCAATGCAAAATCACGCAGGGCAAAACGCCCTTCTTTCGCCGACGGCCAGGTGCGCAGACTGATCTGGCTGTGGACCGGCGGGAAAGAATGAAACTGCAGATGATAGCGGGACAGGACCCAGGTCAGGTTTTTCTTCAGGAGAGCCGGCACCGAAGCACCAAGCCGGGCTGCATGTTCACCGGCGGCATCCTGCAGGTAATTGAGTATGGTTAACGGCCGGACCAGCCCCCGGGTGTCAATTTCATAGCTTCTGATCCGGTAGTCTGCCTGATAAATATCCATTTCGGTCATCGCCACAACATAACAGAAAAAGGAGCCGTATGCGGCTCCTTTTTCTCTCTTCAGCTTGAGGCAGGGATCAGGCCTCGTAAACGAGCGTCCTGATCAATCCGATGGTTGAACCATCCTCGCTTGTCGCGGTGTCGCAGAGGGAGACAACCTTGCTGATGCTGTTTTCAGCAATGAAAGCGTTCACCCTGGCATCAAGCTCATCAAGCTCCTGCTGCGCCTTGAATGGCTTCAAGGGTTCACCAAATGTCTTGACCTTGATCATCGCTGCCTCCTTTCAAAGTTCATCTTACACCTGAACGACTTCTTTGATGCCCGGGATATTTTCGACCAGCGTCCGTTCGATTCCCATCTTCAGGGTCATGGTCGACATCGGGCAGGAACCACAGGCGCCGGTCAGTCTGACGCTGACAACGCCATCCTCAGTCACATCTACCAGTTCAACATCGCCACCGTCTGCCTGCAACGCCGGGCGAACCTGTTCCAGAACTTCCTGTACTTTCTCTTTCATAAATCCTCCTATCTGTTCTCTGTTCAGTATAGCCCTGTCCCGGGTTCGGGGCAAGGCAGTGCTCTTCCTTTTCTTAAGATAGCGGTATCGGAATATCCGCAATCCGTCTTTGACAAATCAGTTCGGGTGACCCGACCCCCTTCCCCTGAATCAGAACCTTGAAGGTACTTCCCATCCCTTCATCCGGCATCACCAGATTCTTCAGGGTCATGCGCAGGGCCGCCGCTTCGGTTTCACTTTTGGCAGCAGCCTGCAGCTGCATCAGCTGCTCGATAAAGCCGAGGGCCATCAGGAAACGGTACTGGACATCAAAATAAAGAGTATGAAGACCCCTTTCGAGGCCGGCTTTCTGCAGTGCGGTAAAGTCGACGTGCGCCGTGATGTCCTGCTCGCCGACGAGCTGGTAAGGGTCTTCGTTGGAACTGTGCCTGTGATAACACATCAAAGTCCCGTTTCTGCGAAACGGTGCGTACAGCTCTTCGGCCGGATATCCGTAATCAACGCTCAGGACAAAACCTTTCTCAAGTCGGTCGCTAACCTGCCGAATCCAATCAACCGCCGCAAGATTGGCTTCCCCCCGGTTCCCTTCGCAAGGGGACGAACCGAGCCAGGAAAAATGAGTTTCAAGGCGACCATCATCGGGCCGCAACTGTTCGCCAAATCCAGCGTCGGTATTGCTGACATAAACTTCGAAGTAAGCTCCATCCCGCTTCTCGGCGAGATGAACCGGAAACGCATCGACCAGCTCATTCGAAAGAAAACAGCCGGTGACCGGTTCGAGCTCTTCAAATGTCGACCATGAAATAATGTCGGCATGGGATGACAAATTTGCTGACTGCCGCTGTCGATTGTCAGGAGAGACTTCGACGATCCGGTAGTTGAGGCGGCGATAGAAATCGGGATGCTCATGGCGAACGGAATCGAGGATATCCTTGGCCAGGTGCCCTTCACCGGCGCCCTGCTCGACAAGCGTAAAGGATTCGCAACCGAGCAGCTGCCACATCTGGTCGAGCTGTCGGGCAATCAGGGCTCCGAACAGGGAATGGACCGAACTGGAGGTAAAAAAGTCACCCTTTTTACCGATCCGGGTGCGGTCTTTCATGTAATAACCCGATTCCGGATGGTAGAGGCAGAGCTCCATGAACCGGGAGAAACGGATCCCGCCATTCTCCGCGATCTCACGGGCAATAATCTCTTTCAACTGCTGGTCGCTTTGCTCTCTCATTTTTCCACCGCAAAAATAAAGCGGGATTGTACCGCAGTGGCCATGAAGTGGCAAGAAAAGATTACTGTTTTGCTCAGGATTGCTTCTGTGGCATAATTAAAGGACACAAATGCGAGAAAGGGAAATTTACTTATGCGATATTTCACGCACCTGTCACTACTGGTCCTGGCCTGTTTCCTGGCGCCGCTCATGGCATTTACCGGGGTCGCCTATGGTCAGGACAACGCCCGGGACATGCTGGTTTACAAGACACCCGGCTGAGGCTGTTGCAAGGGCTGGGGCGACCATCTCGAGGAAGCAGGCTTCACCATCCGTTACCAAGACACCGGCCGGATAACCGAGCTCAAACGGAGTTACGGTCTTCCTGATAAGCTTCGCTCCTGCCATACAGCCATCGTCGATGGCTATATCATTGAAGGTCATGTTCCGGGTGAACAGATCCATCGTCTACTGGAGACCAGACCGCCGATTAACGGACTCAGCGTACCCGGGATGCCGATCGGGTCGCCCGGAATGGAATCGGACACCATACCGGCACAGCCTTACAAGGTTTATTCTTTTGACAGACAGGGGAATATTTCAGTCTTTGCAGAATATCCCGGCGCCAATCCCGGGCAAAGAAAACAATAAGCATCCGGAGACTTTTTACGGCACAATCCCCATAAACCTGTGAACCTGCAAAAGGTCGGAAACTTCCTGAATCAACAGGGTTTTGATATCAAGAGCAGCGGCCGGCTGCAGATCGACCTGTTGGCGGTCACCGACAAAGAGGAAGGTCTCGGGCGGCCCGCCGATATCTTCAAGGACTCGCTGAAAGGCCTCCGGGTCGGGTTTCGGCAGCCAGCAGAACTCGATTGTGTAGAGGTCGCGAAAACAGTTCGCAATGCCGAGCAGCGACAGGATTTTTTCCGTCAGAAAACGGTTATTGTTGGTGTAGATGTACAAATCACAAATCGACTTCAATGAGTCGAGCAACGCGATCAGGACCGGGTCCTCGACCAGGTAGCGCTCCGGCTTGACCTCCTGCTGAAAAAAACGATGAAGGTCACCTAACTCGAGTCCGAGTTCCATGCAGGTCAGTGAAAGTGTTGGCTCGACGCCGAGGCTCTCGGCCAGGCGCTCTTTTGCTGTCCGGAGCAGTTGACGCCCCTCGAACAGGGGAACTCCGCGCGCCGAAGCAACCGCAACATAGGCTGCTTCGGTAATCTCCTGCAGCAGATGTTCTGATGAATAGAGTGTTCCGTCCAGGTCAAATACGATTGACCGGATCGGCTGATTAACACTAAGCATGTGATGCCCCCGGAATTATCATAAAAGTCCAGCATGGGGGCCGGCACTGTCAAAAAAGTCAAGGCAGATCGGTGAAATATCCGTCGACGCCGCGGCGCCGCATGTCCCGCTCATTCAGAAGCTTACCATCGGTCCAGGGGTAGATCTTGAGGTTGTTGGCATGACAGGCAACAACCAGGTTGCGCGTCAGATACATCGCCTTGGGGTGAAATGATTCGGCGACACAGGCCAGAGCCCGGCGCATGGAGAGCCGCCAGAACGGACTATCGGTCAAAAAAGCAAGTGCCAGACCAGCATTGAGCTGACGCAGCTGCGACAATGCTTTATGATTGAAAGAAGAGATGAGAACATCGACTTCAGGAAAATCAGCAATTGTCGACAAGACTGCACGGCCGGCCCGCTGATCCTTGATTTCAACATTGATCCGGATCCGCTCCCCGGCCCAGGCAAACACCTCGGCCAGAAGTGGCATCCTCTCGCCGGCGAATCTTTCGTAAAACCACGTCCCGGCATCTAGGTCGAGTAATTCGGCCAGGCTCTTGTCTGCGACCGCACCGGTTCCGTCGGTTGTCCGGTCAACGGTATCGTCGTGGATAACAACCGGAATGCCATCGCGGCTGAGATGGACATCGAGTTCAATGCCGTCAGCCCCGGCATCAGCGGCAGCCCGAAAAGCGGTCATCGTGTTTTCCGGTGCCCGCGCCGAGGCGCCACGGTGCGCCCAGACAAAAAACGTGTTAGCGCGTTGAAACGAAGTCATGAAAAAAGAGACCTTCTATCTGATCCTGCTGATCCTGATATTACTCTGTGCGATGATCTATACCTTGCTGACTGGCGATAATCGCAGCCGTCACGGTTACGGACAGGTCAATTTTCCGGCCGCAAGATCATGCCTGACATCATGGCAGTCCCTGGAGAACCGGGTATACCTTCTTACTCCAGGCATAAATACCGCCGTAAAGGTTGTAGACTTCGGGGTATCCGATCCGGGCCATGTATCCGACGACCTGGGAGCTGCGTGAACCGACAGCGCAATAGACCAGCAGCGGTTTGTTCTTCGGAACCTCGTCCATTCTTTGCAGCAGCTGATCAATCGGAATCAGCTTGGCTCCGGCCAGTCGAACCTGTTGATATTCACCCGGGGTCCTGACATCGAGCAGAAAAATCTCGTCACCGCGCTGCTTGAGCAGTTCGTAGGACTCTTCGGGCGAGAGGTTTTTAACGACTCCGGCGGCGATAGCCGCGGCGCTCAAAAAGAAAAAAATGGATACCACAAGGCTCCATAAAACCAGTTTCTGTCTCAAAACAATTGCCATCCTTTCAGTTCCTGAAATCAGGTTCAGTATATTCGGTCTCCAGCTTCGAGGACAACCAAAAAGATTGTCTTGCTCCTGTTTTCGTGCCATCATATCGGCCGTTTCCAACTGCACACAGGAGGTCAATTATGGATCGCAATCTCGCCCTTGAGTTGGCACGAGTTACCGAAGCGGCAGCCCTCGCCTGCGGCCGCTGGGTCGGCAAGGGTGACAAGATCGCGGCTGACGCAGCCGCTACCGACGCCATGCGCAGAACCCTCGATTCGCTCGATATCATCGGCACGGTCGTCATCGGCGAAGGCGAGATGGATGAAGCTCCGATGCTGTACATCGGAGAAAAGCTCGGCAACGGCAACCCGCCTGAGGTCGACATCGCCGTCGATCCGCTCGAAGGGACAAACCTTTGTGCCAAAGGGATTAACGGTGCGATAGCAACCATTGCCATCGCCCCGCGCGGCGGCTTCCTGCATGCCCCCGACATGTACATGGAGAAAATAGCGGTCGGACCATCGGCAGCCGGAACCATCGATATCGATGCATCGCCGACCGAAAACCTGACCCGGATCGCCGAAGCCAAGGCCTGTCACATTGAGGACCTCACCGTCGTTCTGCTCGACCGGCCGCGCCATGATAAAGCGATAACAGAAATCCGCAAAGCCGGTGCCCGGATCCACCTGATCTCGGATGGCGATGTGGCGCCGGCCTTTGCCGCCGCAGTTGAAGGGAGCGGGGTCGATATGCTGATGGGCATCGGCGGCGCCCCCGAGGGGGTTCTGGCCGCAGCCGCCCTTAAATGCATGGGCGGCGACATGCAGGGCCGACTTGTATTTACCAACGACGAGGAAAAGGCGCGGGCGCCGAAAATGGGCATAACGGATCTGGACAAGGTCTACAGTTGTGAAGAGATGGCATCAGGCGATCTCTTCTTTGCAGCAACCGGGGTCACCAACGGCGAGCTGCTCAGCGGCGTCCGTTATTTTTCCGGCGGCGCCGAAACGCACACGATCGTCATGCGCTCGAAGAGCCGGACGGTCCGCTTCATTCAGAGCCGGCATCAATTTGACCACAAACCGTCCTACTGAAAATACCACTTGTGTATTTCACCTTGTCATTCATCGGACGAGTTGCTAGAATTCGGTGGCTTTCAGACATTACATAAAAATGAGGGAGAAGCATGGCAATTATTACTATCTCGCGTGAAATGGGTAGTGGTGGGATTCCGATCGCACATCAGGCGGCAGAAAAGTTGGGGTATACCCTGGTGGACGGTGAAGCCCTGAGAAAAGTTGCCGGCAAGTACGGGCTTTCGCAGGAAGCTTTTGACCAGGCTGACGAGCACCCTCCGTCCTTTATTGCCGAAAAAGATGTCCATCTGCTGATCGACCTGCACCAGATCGAACTGATGATTCTTGATTATGCTCTTAAAGGTGACGTTATCATCTACGGTCGTGGTGGTCAGGACCTTCTCAAGAGGATCAAATCTGTCTTCAGGGTTCGCATTGTCGCCCCGTTTGAGGATCGGATTGAACGCTGGGCTGAGCGCGAATGGCTTGACCCCGAACTCGCCAGGGTGCTGGTGCGCAGGAGTGACCAGCAGCGGGCCGGGTTCATCAAGTACTATTTTGACCGCGACTGGGACAATCCACTCGACTACGACCTGGTAATCAACACCCAAAAACTTTCCGAAGACAAGGCGATCGACCTGATCTGCGATGGCGTCAAGGATCAGAATCTGGTCGAGGAAAAGAGTAATTCGAAACGGGTCCTGAGCGATCTCATCCTCAGCAAGAAGGCTGAAATCTCGGTCCTGACCATCGACGGGGTCGAGGGTGAACACCTTGATCTCTCTGCCGAAAATGGCAAGATTACCGTTTCCGGACACGTCCACAGCAAGGACGAGCACAAAGCGGTTCTCGATGTGGTTGCTTCAGTCGAAGGCGTCACCTCGGTCGAGAACCAGCTACAGATCATCAGTTACCGGAACGAACCGGACGAACACTGACCGACCCTTCAACACTTCAGGCCCGTCGCCGGACGGGCCTTTTTTATTTCCAAGCCACATAAAAGCTTCTCATTTCGATAAAAAGAATCTGGTATCCGGATATCTCAATCGCTAACGCAAATTTCTTGTCGCTAAAGGTTGCAGATGATAGGATAACTATTCGAAAAAATCATGGAGGAATAAGGACAAATGGCCGGACACAGCAAATGGGCTAATATCAAGCACCGCAAGGGCGCCCAGGACGCCAAGCGGGGCAAAGTTTTCACCAAACTGATCAAGGAAATTACGGTGGCCGCGAAGATCGGCGGTGGCGACCCGGAAACGAATCCTCGTCTGCGCCTTGCTATCGACAAGGGCAAGCAGGCCAACATGCCGAAAGACAATATTGACCGGGCCATTAAAAAAGGTACCGGTGATCTTGACGGTGTGACCTACGAGGAAGGAACCTTTGAAGGTTATGGCCCGGGCGGCGTTGCCGTGCTGGTAGAGTTTATGACTGACAATCGCACGCGTACGGTCGCCGACGTCAGGCACACATTCAACAAGAACAATGGCAATCTCGGCAAAGACGGATCAGTCGCTTTCATTTTTGAACGCAAGGGGCTGATATCCTTTTCAACTGACTCCGATTTTGAAACGATTTTCGAAGCGGCACTCGAAGCCGGCGCTGAAGATGTCAAGGATGAAGGGGATGTTTACGAAGTACTTACCGAGCCCTCCGAATTCATCGAAATCCGCGACGCTTTGGTCGCTAACGGCCTCGACCCGCAAGCATCCGAAGTTTCAATGATTCCATCGACAACGGTTGACCTGGAAGGCAAATCAGCCGAACAGATGCTGAAGCTGATGGACATGCTTGAAGATAATGATGATGTCCAGAATGTTTATGCCAATTTCGACATTTCCGAGGAGGAAATATCCCGGATTATGGGATGATTTTGTGCCATCTTCCGGGCATTGCGCATGCGAATTATCGGAATAGACCCCGGCTCACGAGCCACCGGATACGGACTGATCCGCAGGGAAGGCAATCGCCTGATCCATATTGATAACGGTGTTATCAGACCTCCGGACAAGGCTGAATTGCCGGAACGGCTGCTGGCGATCTTTGAGGGTCTCAACACGATTATCGGAGAATACAAGCCCGAGCTGGCGGCAATTGAACAGGTCTTTATGTCCCGGAACGCCCAGACCGCGCTGAAACTGGGACAAGCTCGCGGTGCCGCACTGCTGGCCCTGGCCAGTGCCGGGCTTGATGTCGGCGAATACAGCCCGATGCAAATCAAAAGTTCGGTCGTCGGTTATGGCCGGGCGGCAAAGAACCAGGTCCAGCAGATGGTCAAAGCTTTACTGAATCTGCCGGAAATTGCCCAGGAGGATGCCTCCGATGCTCTCGCCGTTGCCGTCTGTCATGCCCACAGCAGCAGCCGCAACAACCAACTGGCCCGGGCGACTACGCAAAGCATGCAAAGAAGGAAAGTCTGACAAAATGATCGCTCTATTGCAGGGACAGATTGCCTATAAATCGATCGATCACGTTATTCTTGATGTCAACGGCGTCGGCTACCGGCTGCTGATCCCCCTTTCTTCGTTTTACGCGCTTCCTGAAGAGGGTCCGGCAAAATTTCATATTCACACCCACGTCCGGGATGATGCAATCCAGCTCTTCGGTTTTCTGACAACCGATGAAAAGGAGATGTTCAGCATCCTGATCTCGGTCTCCGGGGTCGGTCCGAAACTGGCGATCAACATACTGTCGCACATCCCGGCCAATGAACTGAACACTGCCCTGGCGGCAGGGGACATCAACAGGCTGTCCAGCCTGCCCGGGATCGGCAAAAAAACCGCCGAACGACTTGTCCTTGAGCTCAAGGACAAAGTGCCAAACGTTTCCGCTGGCACAACAACAGCGGCGCCCCCGGGCTCTTCACTGCATACTGATTCGATTGACGATCTGCTGTCGGCGCTGGTTAACCTCGGTTACAAGGAGAATATGGCCCGTAAAGCGATTGAGTCAATGGAACTGAGCCCTGAAATCTCGTTTGAAGAAGCCCTGAAAGGGGCCCTGAAGCTACTCGGACAATAAATGACCGCAATGTCGAACGATCGATTAATTAATGCCGATATGACCGGAGAAGATGCTCAGCTTGAGTTGTCTTTACGCCCCCGGTCATTGACGGAATATATCGGTCAGGAGAAGGTCAAGGACAACCTGAAGGTTTTTATTGAGGCCGCCAGGAACAGAAATGAAGCGCTCGACCACGTCCTTTTTTATGGCCCGCCCGGACTCGGCAAAACGACTCTGGCCAACATTATCGCCAACGAAATGGATGTCAACATCAAGAGTTCATCCGGCCCGGTCATCGAAAAACCGGGTGATTTGGCCGCTGTTCTGACGAACCTGGAAGAAGGAGATGTCCTCTTTATCGATGAGATCCATCGACTGTCGCCGGTCGTCGAAGAGATTCTTTACCCGGCAATGGAGGACTACCAGCTCGACATCATGATCGGCCAGGGACCATCGGCACGAACCCTGAAACTTGACATTCCGCGGTTCACTCTGGTCGGTGCGACAACCCGGGCCGGCCTGCTCTCGTCACCGCTGCGCGATCGCTTCGGTGTCATCAGCCGACTCGAATTTTATACGGACGACCAGCTGGCAGTAATCGTCGCACGTAGCGCCGGGCTACTCGATATCGACATTGAGAACAACGGCGCCACAGAAATCGCCCGGCGCAGCCGCGGGACGCCCCGCATTGCCAATCGTCTGCTCCGCCGGGTCCGCGATTTTGCCCAGGTTATCGGCGACGGGACCATCACCCGGGAGATTGCCGATACGTCACTGCAGCGGCTGGAAGTCGACCGTAGCGGCTTTGACCACATGGACCGCCTGCTGCTATTGACGATTATCGACAAGTTCGCTGGCGGTCCGGTCGGACTCGATACTTTAGCTGCGGCAATTGGCGAAGAAAAAGATACAATAGAAGACGTGATTGAACCGTACCTGATGCAACAGGGGTACCTGAACCGGACGCCGCGCGGTCGGATCGCGACCCAGGCGGCGTACGGTCATCTACAGAAAAAAATGCCTGGTGGGAATAATGGGGAACTTTTTTCAGGATAAAATCAACTACGCGCTGACCCGCTTGAACGAAAGCACTTTTATCAGCAGACTGACGGTCACCAAAAAGGTAGTCATGGCCTATGCCCTGGTCGCCGGCTTCAGTCTGATTGCGATCATTTTCGCCCTGAACAGTTTGCACTCGCAGACAACGACCTCCACGGAACTCGTCAACATCGATGTCAAGGCAATCTCCCTGACTGAGCAGCTCCAGAAAAGCCTGGTTTCCCAGGAAAAACTCGGGCGTCAATACCTGATCATCAACAATAAAGAGACTATCGATCTGATCAGGGAGAAGTTCGACCAGTTTCCCGACGAATGGGAAATACTGTTGCAACTTCTGCCCCTGGACCGGGTCAGCATGGTTGCATCCGAGTACGATAAATACCGGACAGAGGGAGAGCGCTACCTGCAACTGGCCGATGACGATCTTTCCCTGAAAAAGCTTGAAGCGGAATTTAAAAAGAGTTATCTGCCGGCACACAACGACTTTTATCAGGCCTTAACGAACTTTCGCGAAAACCAGCAGGCCAGGGTCGACAGGACGCTTGCCGCACTGCCCCGTGACGGCGCCCATTCATTCAGAATGACCCTGCTGCTGTTACTGCTCGGCATTCTTCTGGCAACGCCGGTTGCACTTTCAGTCCTCTTGGGTATCCATAATTCACTCCGCCAGTTGACCCGGGCTACCCACCAGATTGCCGAGGGCAACTACGCGGTCGACATCAACCTTTCAGCGCACGACGAATTCGGCAAACTGGCCCGGGAATTTCAGTCGATGGGTCGTAAACTCCAGGAATTCGAGGCATCCAATCTCGACGCCAGTCCGCTGACCCACCTGCCGGGAAACATGGTCATACAGCGGCGGGTTGAAGGGCTTCTTAAAGATAAGGTTCCTTTCGCCCATGCCTTCGTCGACCTCGACCATTTCAAGGCATTTAATGATCGCTACGGCTATCAGAAAGGGAGTGATATCATCAGTGCTGTCGGCGATATTATCAGTGAAATCATCAAGATTGAAGGGGACGAAGATGACTTTGTCGGACACATCGGCGGTGACTATTACATTTTCCTGACCTCCACGGAAAAGGTCGAGCACCTCGCAAAACGGGTCATAGAAGAATTCGACAGCATGATCCCGCACTACTACTCTGATGAGGATCGCCACTCCGGATTTTTTATTTGCCAGGACCGCTTTGGTGTCGAACGCCAGTTCCCGCTGATGACCATATCGATCTCGATCATTTGTTCCGATACTTCAAACTACGATTCGGCCATCGCGATCAGCCATGAGTGTGCTAAAATGAAGGAACATTTGAAACGACTACCCGGCAGCAACTACTTAATTGACCGACGACGAGGCAAATCTTGACCAGACTATCCAGGTTATCTATCTTATTGGTCGTTACAGTTTTCCTGGCCGGCTGTTTGGCAACTCGCCAGCCAGGACCTGCCAAGCTAGAAGTCAAAACTGAGACTGACGCATTCCGTATCGCCGTGCAAAAACTTGAACAATCAGGCAATCCTTCCGGTCTCAAGACATTAGCTGACAAAGAACCCGGTTCTGCCCGGGGGAAAAATGCCCGATCAATCCTGAATGTTTATAAAAGCCAGACTCGAACCATTGACAAACTGAGAAAAACCAACAAGGAACTGAAAAAAGAGAACCGGAAACTCAAGGTAACCCTTGAGAAACTGAACCGGATTAATCTCGAAATGGAAAAAAGAACCGACTGACCTCTTTTTATTCATATTTCATTTGGCAAGAGAGAATCTTCTGTGATAAGAACACAGAGGGGGATACGGAAAGAGCAAGCCCTGCTGATCTGACCCCCGGGCCGCCATTGTGGCGGCCTTTTTTATTTCAAGAATCCTCCGGGTGATCCGTTTGAACCTTGTAAAATACAATACGCCAAAAACCGATGGAGCCCTTCGCCAATTTTCACAACAACTCCAAGCCTGGAGTGAAGAGAAATTGCAGCAAAAACCCGGCCCCTTTCGCCAGTCCGAGCTATGTCGAGGACTGATCGGGGCCGAGACGCTGCCAACTCCGCCGCTCGTTTACTGGGTGAATCGCGAAAGCCTTCTTGCAGGTGGCATCGTAATCCTTCCGGACCACGATGACGCAGAGATCCTGCCGGTAGCAGCACGGGCAGCGCTCGCGCTCGGTCTTCCCCATTTTTTCACATGGGGACGCCGTGAAATCCAATGCTGGTCGGCCACATACAGCCCACCGGAAAAAGTCTGGGAGTACGCCCTGCCGCATGGAGAGGAATCAACGCCGGCTACCTTCCGAAAATGTTTTAATCTGCTCATCGAGGAACTGGAAAAACAATTTTACAATTTGCAACAACATATCCCGGAGATATCGGCAACATATCTGGCGAATCTGATCCATATCACCTATCTCGATATCTTGCCGTCGATCCAGAAAGATGCCCAATTATCGATAGCCGAGGGCAGAATGACTCCATCCCCGGATGCTCTAAAAAATAGTCTGTTGCAGATGCTTCTTCTTCCGCCAGCCCTGGCGACGGTAAATGATCTCCCTCGCGACTTTTCAGTCGCGGACTTCCCGAACAACCTGGCTGAGGCTGTCAACAATTTGCCCGAGAAGCTGAAAACGACTTTTACCTCTCACCACGAGACAGTTCTTTTTCCCGAGGATTGCCAGCGGCGATTTCTTCACTATTATTACAGACTTGAGCAGATCAAAAGCGCTCTGCCGGAATTCATAGCTGATGCAGCCGCTCTGGTCCTCAAATCCTTGAGTTTTGAACTCGGTGGCCGGCCATTGCCAACAACCGGCTCAGGTTTGCCGCTTGTTGCGATAAACCCCGACAGCGCCATTGAAGATCCCTCTCCCGAGTACGAAATCAGCCTCCCCGGGATTGCTGCCGCAATCGCACTTGTCAGGAATTTCTCAAACAGTCCGCCCCACCAAGCTACGCAGGTCTACACCAACCCTTTTGATCTTAAAACAAAACTGGCCAATCACTTTTTTACCGGCGCTCTCACCGATGAAACCATTCCGAACGCAGCGCTGCAAAAAGAACTGAATGCACGGCTACGTTTTGCCTGGCCAAACCACAAAATAAGCTTTGGCGGAAAAACACCGGTCTGGGCCTGGCAGCTTCTCCATCTAACCGGCCTGCTGGACCAGGGAAGCCGCCTTGAATTGACGATCCCGAAGAACTGGCTCTGGGACAGGTTTGGAGAAAAAATTCCGGAAGTAATCAGGGCAAAGTTTGTGATTTCAGAAATTGCCCTGATTGGAGAAAACAGTTTGAAATGTCAGTTTCAGCCGGGTGATGCGGCGACCACATCAATTACCCGGGAAAATGATAGCCAGCGAACGATTGAGCCACCCCTTCCGCGGTGGCTACGGCCATTCGCAATTATTGCCCTGTTTGCATCGGACCCGACGTTTCATCTGCTGGAGACGGGCGAGTTGCAGTTTTACGAGGAAGGGACATGTCAGGGCTACCCGTCGGCCGGACTGCAATGCTATCTTCAATCGACTCTCGGTAAAAATTTATGGTCCCTTTTGGCCCCTGGCCGGCCACAACCCAGACCGGAAAAAATGGCGGCCCAGATAGCGAGTGCCGGTGTGCCCTTGCCGAACGAAAAAATCATCAGGGCTTTGGGGCAGCTCTCGACGCGCAAGGGAATCGTCACCACAGCCGATATCGACCAGGAAATAACAGTCTGGCTCGGAGCAACAACGCCAATTGAACCGAAGAGATCTCTGAAATCAACCTCAAAAAAACAGCCGGACGCGCCGGAGATAATCCGCCTGTTTAACAACAAATGCCTTGAAGAAGAGATCCCGATATTCCCTGACAATTATATTTTCAAAACCCCGGAGAACCAGAGAATTGAATATAACTTTAATGGCCGGCTTAGAATAAAAGAGACCTTTTTCGATGAAATTATTCTGGTCGATCAAATGAATAACGAGATCACGCTTCAGGGCATCAGGCAGGCCGAAGCTCTTGAGCTCATTTCAACCTGCCGATCCGGGCCAATTAAACTGCCCCGTGACCAGTCGGAGACAGAAAAAATGCTGACCCGCTACGTCGACGATCTGACTAACCTGAGAAAGTCCTATTATCGGCATGCAACCAATATTCTGCCCGACCAGGAAGTCACCGACAAGGTCAATGCCTTTTGGCGAAAACAGCAATTGCCCGATTGGAGACTGGTCAAAACGAGGATTCCAAAGAACTTTTAGTCTCTTCCGAATAATGTTACAGTAAGTCTTCAGAGGTTATTATGAACATTCTTTTCCACATATGTTGTGCCAATTGCGCTATCTTTCCAGTCCGTGTCCTGCGGGAACGGAACCACAATCTAACCGGCTATTTTTACAACAACAACATTCACCCCTACCGCGAATTCAAAAGACGTCTGGATACCGTCAAGGAGTATGCCGGAAAAATGGAGCTTGATGTCATTTACAATGAAGACTACATGCTCCGCGAGTTCCTCGAAAATGTCGCCAAGGATCCGGAAAAGAGATGCGATTACTGTTATCGTTCTCGTCTTGAGCAGACCGCAAAGCTTGCTTCAGAAAACAATTTTGATGGATTTTCAACCAGCCTGCTTTATTCGCGCTATCAGCAGCATGAACGGATCAGGGAATTTGGTGAAAGCCTCGCTGACAAGTATGAACTGCAATTCCACTATGAAGACTTCCGAACCGGTTGGCAGGAAGGGATTAACGCGTCGAAAAAAATGGAACTCTACCGTCAGCAATATTGCGGCTGCATCTATTCTGAAATGGATCGATATTACCCCTCCAAACGCAACTAGGAGTCCCAACTGTGCCTGCCGGAAAACTCCTGATTATGGCCGGTCTGCTGATCACCTTCATCGGCCTGGCCATTACCTTCGGACCGAAAATTCCATGGCTCGGCAAACTTCCTGGCGACATTTATATCAAACGTGAAAATGCCAGTTTCTATTTCCCCGTTACAAGCTGCCTGTTGGTCTCGGCATTCATTTCATTGATTCTCTGGTTTTTGAAAAAATGATGATTGAGCCTGAAAAGAAAAGCGGACTGGCAAATCAAACTGCCGTTGGCCTGGCTCTCGGCAGTGGCGCCGCCCGGGGCTTGAGCTATATCGGGGTCATTGACGCTCTGGAAAATGCCGGCATCAGGATTCAAATGCTGGCCGGCACTTCAATCGGCGCCCTGATTGGCGCCCTTTATGCTTCCGGCATCCCGGTCAACCAGATGGAACAAGTCGCCTGCAGCCTGAACTGGCGACGGCTTGCCAGCCTGATTGATCCGATCATTCCGACATCCGGATTGATTGACGGAAAGAAAGTGACCCGCTTTATCGACGAGTTACTACCGGTGAAATCGTTCGAGGAGCTAGAGATCCCGCTCGCGGTGACAGCGACCGACATCGAAACCGGAGAACTGATTGTTATCCGCAAGGGGAGTCTCCTCGCAGCGATTGAAGCTGCTATTGCATTTCCCGGGATCTTCGCTCCGGTGCAGATCGGCGACCAGTTTCTGGTTGATGGTGGAATATGTGCTCCCGTACCGACCGATGTTGTCAGAAATATGGGCGCCGAATACATCATCGGTGTCTGCGCTATTCCGGAAGTCGAAAAGCAGTACAGTGAAGCGATTTCACCAGCCTCGACACAAAAAAGCGACAAGAAAGGCTTCCTTGAACATTTCAATTCGGAATGGATTGAAAACACCTTCCGGGAAGTCTGGCAGGGGAAAAACAACAAATCAGATAATCGCCCCCAACCCATCCGAAAGCCCCCCGGGCTCTTCCGGGTTTTCGCACAGAGCGTCGCTATCATGGAGAATCAAATCAACGCGCTTCGCATTGACAAAGATCAGATCGACTTACTGATCAGGCCTGAATTAAGAGAGTTCAGGTTACTAGAGTTTCACCGGGCCCGGCAAATCATTGACCGCGGCAAAGAGGCTGCTACGGCAGCTCTGCTTCAGATAAAATGAGCCGAAAAATTGCACCGCCAATTTACTGTGTTAGTATATAAATAGTTAAAATAACTGAATTAAAAGGAGGAAAGCATGATAGAACTGTTTGAAAAAACAATTCTCGCCGGTGTTGGCGCAATCTCATTGAGCCAGAAAAAGGCGGAGGAGATGTTGCAAGAAATGAAAGAGCAGATGAATATCTCGGAGGATGAAGGCCGCAAGATTCTGAAACGGCTCGAATCAATAGCCGAAGAGAACAGGAGTAAACTGGAGAAAGCCGCCGAAGAGGAAGTCAGGAAAACCTGCGAAAGGCTTGGTATCATCACCAAGGATGAACTGGCAACCCTCAAGGGCCGCATCACAAAGCTGGAAAATCGGATTAAAGAACTCGAAAAATAACGTTCAACCTGACCAAGATATTATCTGATGCTGACTTTCAAGCGGATTAACCGCAATATCCGTTCAATCCGACGCTACCGGACCATTCTCGGGATCCTCATCAAGTACGGTTTCGGCCATGTCGTCGAACAGCTCAATATCAACTATTATGTTGAGCTCGGGCGGCGCTTCGTCACCCTCGGCAAGGCGCCCAGGGAGATTGAGCGATTGAGCGTTCCGGAGCGGTTGCGCCTGGCGATGGAAGAGCTCGGCCCCTCTTTCGTCAAACTGGGCCAGATCATATCGACCCGTCCCGACCTGATTCCCCGGGAATACACCGACGAATTTCGTAAACTTCAGGATGATGTCCCACCGGAGAAGTTCGAAGCGATTCAGGACGTCATCAAAAAGGAATTTGGTCTAACACCTGATGAACTGTTCGCCACATTCGACCCTGAACCGCTGGCGGCGGCCTCCATAGCCCAGGTTCACCGGGCGACTCTTGAATCGGGCGAAGAGGTCGTTGTCAAGATCAGACGACCGAAAATAGAGGTTGTTCTAGAAACAGACCTCGACATTCTGACCGGGCTTGCCTACCTGGTCGAGAACCACATCGAGACTGAGATGATTGCCGATCCATTGGCTATCGTCCGGGAGTTCCGGCGGGTTATCAACCGCGAGCTCGACTTCAGCCGGGAAGGCCACACGATCGATCGCTTCCGGGAAAATTTCAGGGGGGATGAAACCTTCAGTGTCCCCAATGTTTACTGGAAGTTTACCGGCCACACCGTGTTGACCATGGACTATCTCGAAGGGGTCAAAGTCAGTGAAATCAAACAACTCGAAACCGCAGGGTACGATCCCTCTGTCATTGCCAAACGGGGGGCCGACGTCTTCCTTAAGCAGGTCCTTGAATACGGACTTTTTCATGGAGATCCCCACCCCGGCAACGTCTTTATTCTTCCTGAAAACAGAATTGCCATGCTCGATTTCGGCATGGTCGGGCATCTCGATGACACCCTCAAGTATCAACTGGTCGATCTTCTGGTTTCGTTAACCGAGCGGGACGTCGATCATATCATGCATCAACTACTCTTCTCGGGTGAAATTGCCGATGAAACCGACCGCCGCCAGTTGAAAAGAGAGCTCAGTGAATTCATCGATGAAAACTACGAGATCCCTCTGCGAATGCTTAAAGCCGGTCGCCTGCTGACCGAATTCGTTGAAATCCTCCAGAGACACAGGATCAAGTTCCCGCCGGATCTGATACTGCTCGGCAAGGCCCTGGTTACCATGGAAGGCATCGGTCGACAGCTTGATCCGGAGTTCAACATGATCGCTCACCTCAAACCTTTCGTCGAACGGATGCTACGCGAGCGAATGGCTCCGGGGAATGTGACCAAGGAGGCTATACGGACCAGCCATTCGTATTTCAAACTGTTCCGTACTCTGCCGGGCGACATCAAGGAATTTATAAACAGAATCAATCGTAATCGCTTCAAAGTTACCCTGGAGCATAAAGGTCTCGACAAACTGATATCCGATCTCGACCGTTCGAGCAACCGTATCTCGTTCAGCATGCTGGTCGGCTCGATCATCATCGGCTCATCTCTGGTCATCCTGACTGACAAGGGACCACAGTTGTTCGGGTTCCCGGTACTCGGCCTTCTCGGGTACTCCATAGCCGGCATTCTCGGTCTCTGGCTGGCGATTGGCATCCTCCGCTCCGGACGCCTTTAGATAGAACCGTATTCAAAAGATACTGTGTCAACCGAACCACATTATGATTGTGCATATCTGCAACACAATCCTTCCCAAACTGATCTGCAATACTGAAATTCCGAAAAAGATCAACAAATACGCGCTGTTAAAAAACAATAAATTTTTGGCACAAAGATTGTATGTATTGTTTCAATATACGAAAATAATAATACAAATAACAGGATCGAAGAGTAATTATTTTCCAACGCACAATCAGTAAAGCGGTAGAATTCTCCGGCATTGGACTGCACACCGGTGACACCATTCATGTCAAGCTTCGCCCGGCCGATGCCAATAACGGAATTCTCTTTCATCGCAGTGCGGGCGACCGAACGATAACGATCAAGGCCTGTTCTGAAAATGTTGTCGATACGCGCTTGGCGACGGTTCTCGGCAAAGGTGACCTCAAGGTTTCGACGGTCGAACATCTGATGGCTGCACTCTACGCCTTCGGTGTCGACAACCTTCATATAGACATAGATGGTCCGGAAGTTCCGGTCATGGACGGTAGCGCCGCAGAATTCGTAAAAATTATTAACGATGCCGGCCTGACTAACCTGGCCCAGAGCCGGAAGTATCTGGCTATCCGCAAGCCAATTTCGGTGGTTGACGGAGAAAAAAGAATCAGTATTATTCCGTCACGCTTTTTCCGGGTTACGTCAGATATCGCTTTTGATCATCCTAGCATTGCCCTGCAGAACCGGTCGGTAAAACTCTCGGCTGAGACCTTTACCCGGGATATCGCCCGCGCCAGAACCTTTGGCTTCCTCAAGGAAGTCGAATATCTCAAGGCCAACGGCCTTGCACGCGGCGGTTCTCTCGACAACGCTGTTGTGATAGATGATGATGGCGTCATGAATCCGGACGGGCTTCGCTACTCGGACGAATTCGTCCGGCACAAGATTCTCGATACCATTGGTGATTTCAGTCTGGCCGGCTATCCGATTCTCGGCCATATCCGGACCTACAAATCGGGTCACGACATCAATCACAAAACCGTTGAAAAAATTCTTGAGTCAACTGACTGTTGGCAGCTGATCGAGTTCAGTGACGACGACCTGCGGATGGCCCTGCACACTGAGCCAACCCTTGCGGCCAGCAGCGAACTCGCGCTTGAAAAAATCTGACCATCAACTGTTCAAGATCCCAAAGGCAGCCTTTTCGGCTGCCTTTTTTATTTGGAGACCTTGCCAAACATAACTAAACTGTCCTATTATCAAGTATTTAGTTAAGAAAGACAGTGATCCGGCCATGACAGAAGAGAAGACTGAAAATAAACATGAGCAGGTAGCTCCATCCAGACCGCCAAGGCGGAAGCGGGAATGGATCATTACCCTTGTCGTGTTTCTGCTTCTTATTATTTTTACCCGCTTTGAAACGCAGCTGTTCGAGCTGACGGCCAAACTACCCTTATCGAACAGCATCCTCGTTCTGGCAATCATTAATCTGAACATTCTGCTGATTATCATTTTTCTTTTTCTGATTTTCAGGAATCTGTTCAAACTTCTGCTTGAACGTCGGCGGGCCGTACCCGGAGCCAAACTCCGCACCAAGCTCGTCGTCACGTTTATAGCCCTGTCACTGATTCCGACCATGCTGCTTTATTTTGTTTCAGCCGGTTTTATTACCAGCTCAATTGAAAACTGGTTTAACCAGCAAATTGAGTCATCACTCCAGGAATCGCTGAACGTTGCCCAGACTTACTATAAGAATTCTGCGGCTAACGCTTTATATTACGCCGACCAGATCGCAACGACGATCAAGGATCAGCGCCTGCTCAAGGAGGAAAACCTTAATCAGCTCGAATCATTTGTCCAGAAAAAGCAGACTGAATACAATCTCGGAATCGTTGAAGTCTTTTCATCGACCTTTGAGGAACTGGTCCGATCAACCAATCCGAAAGTGCCGACATCGGAGTTTTCCGATCCGGGTTCGGATAACATCAAGGAGGCCCTTGAAGGGAGCCGCTTCAGTCGCATAACCCCGATCGGCAAGGCCGACCTGATCCGCGGTGTCGTACCAATCTACTCCAACTGGAATCCGAACGATGTTGTCGGTGTTGTCGTTGTTAACTATTATGTTCCCTACTCACTGGTCAACAAGATGAAGGAAATCTCTAATTCCTACGAACAGTTTAAAAACACCAAGCTGCTCAAGGGAAACATCAAATCGGGATATCTTGTTTTTCTGTTACTGATTGCCCTGGTCATCATATTCCTCGCTACCTGGTTCGGGTTTCATCTGGCTCGAGGTATAACTGTTCCGATCCAGGATCTGGCGGTGGCGACCAAAAGCGTCGCCGAAGGCAACCTTGATGTTAAACTCGATGTTACAAGTGATGACGAGGTCGGCTCGCTCGTCAATTCATTCAACACCATGACATCGGATCTGCGCGCCGGACTGGAAAAGTTAACTGAGGCCAACATCGAGCTGCAATCATCGAACCTTGAGCTAGACCAGCGTCGCCGTTACATGGAGACGATACTGGGCAATGTCACGGCCGGGATAATTTCAGTCGATCAACATGGCCGCCTGACAACAGTCAACGCAGCTGCCGTGACTCTTTTGAGAATTGATGCGACAAAAGTCCTCGGCAAAAATTTCCGGGAAATCCTCAATGACGATCATCAACCTCTGGTACTGGAAATTCTTGCTGAACTCAAAGCCTCCGGCAAGGATTCAATCCGCAAGCAGTTGACCTTAACCGTTGGCGAAGCAAAATTGACGCTGGTCGTTACGGTGACCAATTTACATGATGAGAATAACGAATTCATCGGTACGGTCGTTATCTTTGACGACCTGACTCAACTGATGAAGGCCCAACGCATGGCGGCATGGCGTGAAGTTGCCCGACGCATCGCGCACGAGATCAAAAATCCACTGACTCCGATCCAGCTCTCGGCGCAGCGGTTGCGGCGTAAATATCTCGACAAATTTGAGGGCGATGACACTGTATTTGATGATTGCACCAATCTGATTGTCAAGCAGGTGGATGAATTGAAAAACCTGGTCAATGAATTCTCCAACTTTGCCCGAATGCCGGCCAGCAATCCGAGTCCGAACCAGTTGAATGAGGTCCTGTCAGAGGCGCTGAGGCTTTACCAGGAAGGGCACAAGAATATAAATTTCTCGCTCGATCAGGATCAGTCTATGCCGGTATTCAATCTCGATCACGATCAGATCAAGCGGGCAATTATCAATCTTCTTGATAATGCTGTCAGCGCCGTTAATGCCAAAACCGGAGAGATTAAAGTCAGCAGCAGTTACAATCGCGCTCTGCAAATGGCAATCTTTACCATCAGCGACAACGGTTGCGGCATCCCGCCGGAAGACAAGCCTCGATTGTTTGAACCTTATTTTTCAACCAAGAAATCAGGCACCGGTCTCGGCCTGGCAATTGTTTCGACAATCATTTCGGACCATAACGGATATATCAGAGTCAAAGACAACCTCCCCAACGGAACTTCATTTATCGTAGAATTGCCGGTCAGTGGCGATACCCTGAACACTTGAGATGAATTATGAGCAAAATGAATACAATCCTGATCATCGATGACGAAGAAAACATTCGTAAAAGCCTGGTCGGCATCCTGCAAGACGAGGGGTTTACGCCGATGGTTGCCGAAAATGGTGAAAAAGGTCTGGAAATGGTCCGCATGGAAGGCCCCGATCTGGTCTTGCTTGACATCTGGATGCCCGGTATGGATGGCATTGAAACACTAAAAAAAATCAAGGCCGAAACACCTGATCAGCCGGTCGTTATGATGAGCGGCCACGGGACCATTGAAACAGCCGTCAAGGCGACCAAGCATGGTGCCTTTGATTTCATCGAAAAGCCACTTTCGCTCGAAAAGGTTCTGCATTCGATCCAGCAAGCCGCAAAAATGAATGAATTGGTCGAAGAGAACCGGGCGCTGAAGGAGACCATCGCCAAGGACCATGAGATGATCGGTGACAGCCAGCCGATTATTGACCTTAAACAGCAGATCGACATGGCCGCACCGACTTCCGGCTGGGTATTAATTACCGGTGAAAACGGCACCGGCAAAGAACTGGTCGCCCGCTCAATCCACCTCAATTCGTTGCGCAAAGCAAAACCCTTCATCGAGGTCAACTGTGCCGCCATCACAGAAGAATTAATCGAATCCGAACTCTTCGGTCACGAGAAAGGTGCATTTACCGGCGCCACAACCCAACGCAAAGGCAAATTCGACCAGGCCAATGGCGGGACTCTCTTCCTTGACGAAATCGGTGATATGAGCCTGAAAACCCAGGCTAAAATTCTGCGCATCCTGCAAGAGCACAAATTCGAACGGGTCGGCGGCAATCGAACCATCGAGGTTGATGTTCGGGTTATCGCTGCGACTAACAAAGATCTCGAAGAAGAGATCAAAGAAGGAAACTTTCGCGAAGACCTCTATTATCGACTTAATGTCCTCCCCTTTCATGTGCCGCCTCTGCGTGAACGGGTCAACGATGTGCAGGCACTTGCCATGCATTTTCTCGAGTTCTTCTGCCAGAAAGAAGGCAAAAAAGCAAAGAAGTTGTCTGCCGAATCGCTCAACCTTTTAGCGCAATATTCCTGGCCGGGTAACGTACGCGAGCTCAAAAATATCATCGAAAGACTCGCCATCATGACGGTTGATGAAATTATCGAACCGCAACACTTGCCAACTGTCATCGTTAAAAAGCAGAACAGTTCCGATAGCCTTTATACCAATATGGCGAACCAGGACGACAATTTCCGTAGCGCCCGGGAGTTGTTTGAGAAGGCGTTTATTACCCAGAAGCTGCAGGAAAACAACTGGAACGTATCGAAGACCGCCGAGATGATTGAGATTGAACGCTCAAACCTGCATCGGAAGATAAAATCGTATGGGATTGAATTAAAAAAGGGGAGCTAATTCCGGTTGCTGGTTTGCGCAAATGAAACTTAAAGAGGGAAGCGGCCTGACTGATAGCATTTCCCAGGTCCGACCACGCACTTTCTGTTCCGTCTTATAAACAGACCAGGCGTTGACGCCGGCAGCAAGCAATTGTCCGAACTTCACCTCGGCCGACTTTTCATTTCCTCAAGGATCTTTATCTCTTCGGCAGAATTGATCTCGGCATCGGACTTCGTCTGTGCAGCATTCGCCTTGAGAACGTCCATCCTTGGCATCCCGGTGACGAGACCACGATCATGACCGAGAGTATGCTCGACCTCGAACTCTTCACAAAAAAGGCAGCGTTTGACCTGGTGATTCCCGGTCAATCTATGAAAAAATCTCAGGATTGGGGTTATCGAAGGGGGTGCTGCAGACCTGCCCTGATCCTCCGATCATCCTTTGTAGCGGCTACAGTAGCAAAGTCAATGAAGAGATGGTCAGAGTACATGGATTTTATCATCAAATGAATCCGGGAGGAATGAAGTACAATTTTTCAGATTTTTGGAGGCGCTGGATCAACGTGGACGCTTAAGATAATCGCCGAAACGTTCGGCCATACAGGTATCGCAAATACCATGGCTGAATTGAGCTTCCGAGCGTGACTCAATATATTCCTCAAGGCGACTCCAGTACCCGGCGTCGTCGCGAATCCCTTTACAATAAGAACAAATTGGAATGATTCCCTTGAGTGCTACAATTTCTTCAAGATAACGACTGTTTTGTAAAGCGATCGCAGCGAGTTCACCGAAGACCGTAGCCATTTCGGCGTCGCGGTCATTAAAATCGCCCGGTTTGTTGGCCATTCCAATGATGCCAACGGTCTTTCCGTCAATAACAAGCGGTGAAAACATGACGTTTTTTAGACCCATATGCCCTTCCGGCATCATTTCGGCGTGATCACTGTTCATGAAGTCGTTATGATAAACAGCACAATTACCCTGATATGCCTCTTCCCGCAGGCCACGAATCGGCATCGGCAAATCAGGGTCAACAGTGCAATGTGCTCCACCATCCTCGAGAAAAAGGACTTCGTTTTCATCACCGTCATCCGTAAGCAATGCAACATAACCGGAGGTCGAACCGATCAGGCGGCTGCAATGATCAAAAATTTCCCTGGCCGAGGCAGCAAAGGTTCTTTTCCCAAGAATCGACCTTGCACCGTTGATAATCGCGCGCAACTCTTCTTCTTTGTTTTTGAGAGCTTGATTAGAAGTGATTTCAGATTGCAATGACTTGTCCTCACCGATCAGGAATATCATTAAAGCATTTCAACTATCTCATAAATATCATTCGCTGTAAAACACCGTTTAAAAAATCTCGATGCGACCCTTTATTTGGTTATGGAGACTATTTATATGGATTACAAAAGAGCCTGGTTGTTCATATTGAATTATGTCTCAAGATAAGAGGACATCTGCGTCTTAAGCCGCTGCGATCGCGCAGGTGGATTCCTTATGCACTTCAAACAAAAAAAGGCCCGCCTCTTACGAGACGGGCCTTTGAATTAATTTCGGCAGCGACCTACTTTCCCACATAGTCTCCCATGCAGTATCATCGGCGCAACGGGGCTTAACTTCTGTGTTCGGGATGGGAACAGGTGTGACCCCCGTGCTATAGCCACCGAAAAGCGTAAACTGTTCGGCAATTGCACTGACAAACCTGGCATTGCAGTAAATGAAAGATCAATTCGTAAAGTCAGAAGAAGTCGGGGGGAGGAGAACCTCCCCCCTTCTTCAAAACTTTTTATGGTCAAGCCTCACGGTCAATTAGTACAGGTTAGCTGAACACATTGCTGTGCTTACACATCCTGCCTATCAACGTCGTAGTCTTCGACGGACCTTCAGGGGACCGAAGTC
>PKUH01000081.1 GCA_002869615.1 Desulfuromonas sp.
ATGGCTGTCTTCCAGTGCGTTATTGGCACTGTGACAAGAACCGCAATCAAGGGAACCAACGTCACCCCAAACCGGAGTGCCGGTCGTGCCGTGACAGTAGGTCGCCGAACAGGTGTCGGTTGCGCCAGCAAAGCTACCGGTCTGCAAAGCAACATCAATGCCACCGTCAACGTGCTGCGATGAGTCGGTTCCATCCAGAGATGTCCCGTCGGTTGAGGTCAAGGAGTGACATTCATTACAGGTAATGCTGTTGGTTTCAACGTGCTCAACATGGCTGTTTGCATCAACACCGGCACCACCGCTGATATAATCAGGATGAGACTTGGTGCTACCGTCACCGTGACAACTGGTACAGTCATAGTTGTTGCCCCATACCGGAGGCTTCTGGATCAGGTTTCCGGTGTTGCCGTCGCTATGACAATACTCAGTCGAGCAATCCATGACATTGACTGTCTTGTTGACGTGGATTGAATCATCAATAATCGTCGTGTTATCCGAGACGGTTGAGGTGTGGCAATCGGCACAACCGAGAGTCTGACCAATGGTCGTACCGGTATTAATCATATGCGCCTGGTGCGCGCCGGAAAGTGTCGTTCCAGCCCTTGCTTCGTCATGACAGGAAGTACAGTCGCCGATCGCGCCGATCCAGGATGGGGTCTGGTAGGTCGGAGTCGCCTTACCATCGGAGTGACAGTAAACGGTCGAACAGGTCTGGCCACCGGAACCCAGAACATCATTATAACTGACACCTGCCTGACCAGAGTAGCTACCGGTGGTCACGGCGAAGGTGTTAAAGCTGATCGAGATATCGCCGAAGCCGGGCTTGGCGGTACTCTCTTGAGGCATGACATAACCATCATGACAATTGTTACAGGCATAACCAAGATCGAGGGCGTGCTTCTGATGGGCGCCGGCCGTTGCCGAAGCGGTCGCATACGGATCGTTGGCCAGACCGGTCGGTCCGCCAAGAGTGTTGGCGGTCGGCGGATAGCCGTGACAGGAGTCGCAGGCGCGCGGCTTGAAGCCTTCGTTATGCTTATGGCAGACCATACAATCAGCCTGATTGTAGTGACCTGAATCGCCTGAGGTCATATCGTAAGCATGATACTTAACGCCATCGGTCCCTGTTGCACTATAAGTATGACAGGCTTCGCAGATCTTGTCGGAGCGGGCGGCGCCGTCGGGGCGGTTGAGGTCATCGCCTAAATCGGAAGAACCTTCGCGGGCGTCGAGAAACGCGACCGGAACAGACGAGCCATCCTGCTGAATGGGAAAGGTGTCGGCTGAGGCGCCGTCGGTCACAGTAATATCAGTTTTGATCCGCTTGATATTACTGCCGAGATCTGCCTTGTCCGAGCTATGACAGGTAGCGCAGGTAAACTGGCCATACTTGCCGCCAGAAATACCCCACTGCTTGCTCCACTTGAGCGAATCGGTCGAAAGGGAACTATGAATCAGGGGGTTATAAACAGGAACGATATCGACCAGGAGGGTTTCATCAAAGGTGTTTGCCGTGCCGTCAGTCGTCCGGACAGTGACTTCGTAAACGCCATCACTATTGTTATCATTCGGTGAAGAAAGGCTGATCGTCCCATCGGTCAGGACAAGGTCACTGCCGGAAACAGAAAAGACTCCGTCGTCCGCGCCGGTCCCGACAATCGTATAGGTGAAGGTGTCACCCGGGTTATCGGCATCGGTCGTTGACAGGGAACCGATCACGTAACCTCCCGAGGTGTCGGTTGTATCCATAACCTTGCTTGGCGAAAGCGTAATATCGGTCGGAGCCGCCGCAAACGCGCTCGTACTTAATACGGCTACCAGTACTACGACGTTCAGAGCGATCATCGTGATCTTGCTCAAACTCGCCTCCATTTTCTTCATCCCTGTCCTACCCATGTCAATTCTCCTTTTTTCCAGGTAAACCCTACGCAAATTTCATTTAGATCAAATATAAATTTAAAGCTTCTTCACACTTATCAAACCAGGCGTTGGCCTCTCGGGCCGCAGCTTTGAATCCATCCAATGGATCATGCATCAACCTACCAAGGTGTGACACTGTTCCAGCCCGCCTCATCATTTGCATCAAGGCCATCACCATCGCCATTGTTATCGACATAGCGGTGGCAGTTCTGGGCTGTTGAGGCGTAAGCAAATTCCTGCGTACTGTAATCAAGAGTTGCCGATGTCCAGTTGCTCCAGTTTCCGTCACTGGTAAACTGGTCGTCCCAGGTATTACGCTCGACATCGAGACAATTGGTGATCACCAGCTTGGGCAGACGCGACGCATGCGGGTTGTGACACTTGGAGCACGTAAACTTATGGTACTGGTTCTGGGTTGTGGCATCGTCAACAGTGACACCCCAGACGTAGTTATTCCAGGCGCGCGGATTGTTGGCCACCGGTGGTGCAACACCATCGCCGTAATCCTCGTTGCGTAGCGAGCCGGCATAATTCTTACCGGGATCTCGGCGCGTCGAGTTCATGCCACCCATCCACATACCACCGTTCCATGTTCCGTCACCGTTGCGATTAGAATTCCGGAAGATATTGGAACCGCCGCCACTACCACCGGCGACCGAATTTGCATGACCGGCGAACAGACCTTCAATGGCTGTCCGGTCAGCTGTTTCCGCCGGGATTGCATCACCATCACCATGACACAAGGTACAGAGTCCGGCATGAGTCGAGTAATCACCGTTAGCCGGGCTGCCGCTGTTCTGGTCGATCCAGTAGCCTCCCATCGATGTCGCTGCATTATTCGGTTGTTCGCGCGGCATACCTTCTACAGAGGAATAGATCCCCAACACCGGATAGGTTGTCGTCGACTGCGGCGCTCCATCCTCCCGATACGGGCTCGATTTCCAGCTGCCGCGCAGATACGGCGCCGCACCCGAAGTAAAGCCGTTATTTCCGGTCGCATGCACGTCATGACAACGGGTACAACTGACCTCAGATTCCTGGTCTACGCCAGCGGCACCGCCATTGGTCCCGTGGGTCGAGGCACTGCTGTGATTCGTGCTAAGCCTGGAAGTCAATACGCCGTCCTTGTAACCGAAGTTGGCGCTGCTCCAAGTAGTGGTAAACCAGTTCAGATCGTTGGTTGTAACCGACCCGTAATCATAAGTCGCGCTGGAACCATCCCATTCGCTGACATCCGGGGTCTGGGCTTCATGACAAGCCCAGCACGCCTCGGCTTCTGTGGACGCACCATTGGCAACAATGTAGATTTGGCCATCGGCGGTGTAATCGGTCCCCATGGTCTGGGCAAACCAGGTAATCCCCACTGTCCCGGTCGCGCGGCTGGCATGATCGGTAAAGTGGCAGCTTTCGCAGCTCGGGCTACCGGCGATCGTGTTGGTTGAGTGCGGACTATCGGCACCTACAGCCTGGTGTCCACTACCGCCGCCCGTATGACAACCTGTACATGATACGTTGACATCGATAGAACCGTTGATGTGTAAAGCAACATCAGTGATCCCGGTCGAACCGTTGGTCATCGTCTGATCGTGGCAACTACCACATTGGGTTTCCTGGGTTATCCCGACATGTGTTCCGGTCGGGGTCGGCGGGAATCCGTGGCAGAAATCGCAGCCAGACGATGTATCACCCCATGCTGGAGTCTGGTTGGAACCAGCTGTGTCACCATTAGGCATATTGTTGCCGTGGCAGTAAACCGAACAACTACCGCCGGTACCAGCATCCGGACCATCGCCTTCGTCCGTAAAGGACGGGGTATACGGCTGTGAGCCGTAATCCGATTCAACCGCATCGGCGAAGCTGACTTCAGCCGGATAACCGTCGTCGTGACCACTTGCCCCACGGGTCGTGGTATGACACTCGGCGCACCAATGGTCGCTCGATTCACCGGTGACATTTTCCTTGGTCATCAGGCTGCCGGTACTTTCCATATGCGTCACATGAGCGCCGACGCCATCAGCCGTCGACTTGTTGGTCCCCCAGTACGCAACCGGCGGATACTCCTTCGGATCGCTACCGTGACAACCGGTACAACCGGCCGCCTGAACGATGCCATCAACATGGGTCGAGCTATTGGTAAAGCCGTCATTGGATGCATTGACATTGCCGGCCCCGGCACCGTGACAGGACTGGCAGTCACTGCTGGCCGGATGGCTCGAGGGCGGCGGGTAGCCGTGACAGTTATCACAATCGTTCGAATTGCCTTGAATGAAGCCTGTATTGGTCCATGTCGGGGCCAGGGTTCCGCCATCCCAGCCGTTCTTGATGGCAGAACCATCGTGACAGTAGGTGGTGGCACAATTGGTCGGCGAGACCGCTGACTGGCCGTCGAGACCACCAAGGGCGAGACCGCTCCAGGTCAACTCGGCCGGCAGGGCCGAGTCGATATGGCCGGCAGCGGTAATTGTTGCCGGAACCGTGTGACAGGCCGTACAGGCTATCGCCTAGCTGAGGGTCGGGTTGAGGTGAGCCTGGTGGGCGCCGACCTGGGCATCGGTCGCAGCCGAGTCGCCGTTGGTATCGACACCCGCTCCGCCTGGGGCCTTCTGAGCATCGGTGGCGACGCCGGCAACCAGTTCGCCATGACACTGGGTACACTCGTCGTTGGCAGAAAGATCCGTTCCCCAAACCGGTGAACCGGAGCCGTGACAGTTATTGGTCCCGCAGCTGGTGAAGGCCGAACCTAGGGTCTTGTCGGTCGCCAGACCGGTGGCGGCGGCAACATCGATGTCGCTGTCACGGTGACCGGCACCGGCGGTGGTCCCTTCGGTGACGCCGGTGTGGCAGGTCGCACAGGCGTAGATCGCCAGGTGGGTGGTGTGGCTGCCGGTGGCCGGCTGGGTGGCGTGACACTCGGAACAGTCGTTCAGCGTCGTGCCCCAGGTATCGGTCAGGCCGGAGTTACGACCGTCGTTGTGACAGGATGCGGTCGAACAGGTATCGAATGCACCGCCGAGATCAGTATTTGCATTGTAGCCATGAGCGGCTGTGACATCGATACTGCCGTTATCGTGACCGGCCGACGGCTTGGTCGTGCCTTCGACCGCACCGGCGTGACAATCAGTACAGGCCACGGCCGCGTCGGCGACGTGGCTGGCATGACTGCCGGTGGCCGGAATGGTGTCGTGGCAAGCGGTACAGGCGTTGGAGGCCGCCGTACCCCAGTTCGGGGTCGTGTTGGCCGAACGACCGTCGTCATGACAGGACGCCGCGGTACAACCGGCCCAGCTAGCCGATCCGATTGCTGCATCCTGCGGGTAGCCGAGGTCACCGGCAGCGCTGTTAAAGACGTCAACATCGCCATCGCCGTGCTGACCCGGAGCGGTGCCGGCTACATCAGCATTGTCATGACACGCGGTACAGCTGTTGCCGGTGTAGGTCAGGTGTTTGGCGTGGCTGCCGGTGCCGTCAGTTACCGTGTCGTGACAGGCGGTACAACCGGCACTGGCGCCCCAGGTCGGGGTGTTGCCGCCACCGGCGTTGAGGCCGTCACCGTGACAACTGATGCTGTCACACGTTGTATAGGCGGTCCCGTAGGCCGAATCACCGCGGTTGGTGATGTAGTTGCCCACCGCGACGTCAATGGTAACGTCACCGTGGTTGGCATCGTTGTAGGAAGTGTCCTTGGTCGCGTTGGTATGGCACTGACTGCAGTCGTAACCGGCGGTGTTGACATGCTTGTCATGGCTGCCGGTCGCCGGAACGGCCGCGTGGCACTGCGTACAGTTGGCATCGTCAACATCCCAGTTCGAGGTCGTTACAAAATCGTTGGCCGCCTGACCGGTCTGGTGACAACTGGCGGTCGTACAAGTGGTGAAGGCGCTGCCGTTAGCCTGAACCGGATAACCGGCGGCGTTGACGTTGCCATCACGGTGGTTGGCGGTCGGTGCAGTCGTCCCTTCAACCGAACCGGCATGACAGTCGCCGCAGGCGATTGCCGTACCTGCAACCGAAGCCGCTAGGTGAACCGTGTGGCCACCGGTCGTCGGAGCCGTTGCATGGCACTCGGCGCAGTTGTTGATCGTCGTTCCCCAGTTGCCGGTAACACCGCTGTTGCGGCCGTCATTGTGACAAGAGGCTGTTGAACAGTTAGTGTAAGTACTGCCGTTGGCCTGTACCGGGTAGCCGCTGCCTGCATTGACGTTGCCGTCGCGGTGATTCGCAGTCGGTGCAGTGGTGCCTTCGACCTAACCGGTGTGGCAATCGCCGCAGGTGGCGCCATCAGCCAGGTGAGCCGCGTGGCTGCCGGTGGCTGGCTGAGTGGCGTGACACTCGGCACAGTTATTAATGGTGGTGCCCCAATCAGCAGTGACGTTCGGTGCGCGACCGTCATCGTGACAGGAAGCTGCCGAACAGGTGGTCCAGGTAGCAATGCCGTAAGCCGCGGTAGCCGTGGCGTAGGTGGCGATGACATCAACGTTACCGTCAGTATGTGCCGTGCCGGCGTTGCTGTCCTTGACCGCACCGTCGTGACAATCGCCGCAGACAGCGCCGTCAGAAAGGTGAGGACCGTGGCTGCCGGTGGTCATATCAGAGAGGTGACAGACGTCACAGGCGCCACCAGCGGTGCCCCAGGTCGGGGAGGTGCCAACAGCGTTGATACCGTCGCTGTGACAGTTGATCGAACAACTCTCGAGAGCGCTGGCGATCGCCTTATTGGCAGTGTAACCACCGACTGTAACATCGATATTGAGGTCACCGTGGTTGGCATCGGCATACGAGGTGTTTATCACCGCGTTGGTGTGACAGGTCGCACAGTCACTGGTCACCGCGATGTGCTTGGCGTGGCTGTTGGTGGTCGGTGACGCTTCGTGACACTGGGTACAGTTGGCGTCATTGGTCCCCCACACGGAGGTGGTGGTGTAATCGTTCACCGCCTGGCCAGTCTGGTGACAGGTCGCCGTGGTACAGGTCGTAAAAGCCGTTCCAAGCGTCTTGTTGGCCGTATCGTAGCCAAACGCATCGATGTTGCCATCGCGGTGCCCGGTCGGAGCGGTGGTCCCTTCTACAGCGTTGGTGTGACAGTCGCCGCAGCCGATGGCCGAACCGGCGAAGGAAACACCGATGTGTGCGCCGTGACCGCCGGTGGCCGGCTGGGTAGCGTGACACTCGGAACAGTTATTCAGGGTCGTACCCCAGACATTGGTCAGACCGGAATTGCGGCCGTCGTTATGACAGGATGCGGTGGCGCAGGTTTCGTAGCCAGACCCCTTGGTCTTGTTCTGGGTGTAACCAAGGGCGACCTGGGTATCGATGTTGGTATCGCGATGACCGGCTACCGGTTCAGTCTCGGTGGCCGGATCGGTGGCCGCATCGTGACAACCACTACAGGTCTCACCGGCGGCGATGTGGGCACCGTGACTACCGGTGCTGATCGCTGCACCCGCATGACACTCGGTACAATCGGTGGTTGCCGTACCCCATGCCGGCGTCGTCGCCAGTGTGCCGGTACCGTCATCATGACAGGAAGCGGTCGAACAGGTGCCGTAGTTATTGCCCGGTGCGCCACCGGCGGTGTAGGTGCCGCTGGTGACATCGATATTGTGGTCAACGTGGTTGTTGCAGCTGTGGCAATCGTTGCAGGCTGCGCCGTCGTTAACATGGGCAGTATGACTACCGGTCGCCGGATCGAGATCGTCGTGGCAGGTGCCGCAGGCGCCGCTGGCCGGGGTGCTCCAGCTCGCGGTGCTGTAAGAAGACGGAGTGGCGCTGGTGCCGTCGGCCGACTGGCCGGTTGAGTGACAGTAGATATTCGTACAGTTCTCGCCGCCGGTACCGAGGACATCGTTGTAGCTGACGCCGGCCTGGCCGGAGTAGCTGCCGGTTGTTACGCCGAAATTGTTGAAGCTGATCGAGACATCACCGAACCCGGGCTTGGCCGTACTCTCCTGCGGCATGACGTAACCGTCATGACAATTGCTACAGGTATAGGCAAGATCAAGCGCGTGTTTCTGGTGCGCTCCGGCGGTCGCGGAAGCGGTCGCGAAGGGATCATTGGCCAGACCGGTCGGGCCGCCAAGGGTGGAAGCGGTCGGCGGGTTGCCATGACACGTATCACAAGCGGCATCGAAACCGTTGTCATGCTTGTGACAGACCATACAGTCCCTGTTGTTCTCATGTGCCAGGTCACCACCATTGGCGGTATTATCAGCGGTATCATAATTGTGGAACTTGTTCTGGGTATGACAGGCCTCGCAGACCTTGTTCGAGTTGGCATGACCGCCCGTGTCGTCGCCAAATCCGACGCCGGTCGGCGCATCGTTGGCGTCGGTAAAACGCACATCAACTGTTGCCAGTCCGGTGGAATCCCAGGTGCCAGTCGGAGCCGTGATCGTCGCTTTGACTCTTTTGATATTAAAATCGGTGCCGTTATCGAGATCGGCCTTGCTGGCGCTATGGCAGGTGCCGCAGGTAAACTCGCCGTACTGTCCGCCGGTGATCCCCCAACCACCGGCGCCCCACTTATCGGAGGCGGTGCTGATCGAGTTGTGCAGCAGCGGGTTGGTGGCGACCGGGGTGATGCCGGTGATAATTTGCGGATTGGTGCCGGTCACACCATCGCCATCGGTATAGGTGATCCGCACCTGATAAGCCGTTCCGTTACTTAACGAGTTGATCTCGTAGGTATAGGGGCTGGCCGGGTGGGTCGGCGCTGGCGCATTGGAGCCGAGGCTGAAATCAATACCGTCGAGTCCCCATTCGACCAGAATCGTGTTGTCGGTATTGTCATCATCGCTGTAAGGAACGTTGACGTTGATCACGGTGTTGCCGGGTGTGGCCGAGGCCACGCCGACGGTGGTGCTATCGACGCCGGCAGCAGCAGCGGTGGTGTAGCTGAAGATATATGGCGCGGCATTCAGAGGGTTGCCCGCCAAGTCGGTGATGGCACCGGTCACGCTGACATTGTACGTGGTGCTGTTGGCCTGACCGGAAGTGGTAAAGACCGCCTGTGCTGCTGAACAACTACTGAATGTCCATCCGGGAGAATCACTGGTAACATTCGTCGTATTTACAGTTGCACAATCAATGTTCTCACTAAAATTAATCGTTACATTGCCGTCCAGAGCTACACCGGTGGCGCTATTGGTCGGTACCGTCGAACTCACCGAAGGAGCCGTTGCGTCAACGGTAAAATCGGGAGTGCCGGCAAAGGACACCCAGGCACTGGGGGCGGAATTTGAATCGACGGCGCGGTACTGCCAGTTGTAGCTGTTGCCATCGGTCAATCCGGCGCAGGTCACCTGCACGTTGTTCGTGCCGCTCGCCACCAGGGCCGATTCGCAATCGGAAGCGTTATCACCGGTATAGTCGATCTGCAGCTTGACGGTGTCGCCGTCAGGGTCGGAGAGGTCGGCCTCGAACACCAGCGTGGTGGTGGTCGAATAGCCACCAACACTAATTGCTGTTGAGCCATCGCTCTCGTACTGCGCCGGTCCGGTCGGGACATTCGGCGGGCTGTTGCCGGCAGCAACCGTATCGAAGGTAACCGTCTGGTCAGCCGCAAAAGCATTACCGGCCTTGTCCTGCACACCGGTCGTAATCGTAAAACTGTACGAAGTGCTGTTTGCCAGGCCACTGGTACTAAACACCGCTACACCCGTGCCTTCAGTACAACTATCTCTGGTCCACCCCGGCATCGCCGACGTGACAGTACCGGTGGTTACTGTTGTACAGTCAAGATTCGCATCCGTGAAGTTGATGGTTACTGTCGTATTGGTGGCTACGTCCGTTGCAGCATCGGCAGGAACCGTGCTGGATACCGTAGGTGCCGTGGTATCAACCGTTACCGTTACACCGGCACCGGGGGTCTCGGTGTTTCCTGTTGGCGAAGCGCTGTCCGTGGCACGACTCTGAATCGTGTAGCTGCCATCTGCTGGCTGGGCCCAACTGTAAGTCCAGTTGGTGGTGCCGGTGGCATCAGGCCAGGTCCCGGCCACATTGATATCGACTTCAACAAGGGCTACCCCGGAGCCGGTCCCATCCGTTGCAGTCCCGGAGATCGTGTATGGGAAGTCGGCAGCCCTTAAGAAAGTGCCCCCGGTCGGTGCAGAGATCGTGGAGCTCGGTAAAGCCCGGTCGATCTGGATGGCTCCGGTGCTCTTGATGGCTTCGACGTTGCCGACATTGTCGGTACTGCGATAGCGGATATACTGGGTCCCGGCCGCGCCGGCACCAATCGTCGTCGTCGCTGAAGTGCCCGCCGTGCCCGGCGTACAGGTATTGTTGGTGTCGATGCAGTACTCGGTAGACGCCACGCCGCTGCCGCCGCCATCACCGGAAGTCAGGGTCACGGTCGGGTTGGCGTTTTGCCAACCGGCCGGGGCATTGTCGGTAGTTGCAGGGGCCGAAGCATCGACCGTCCGGTTGATCGCTGTGCCGGTGCCGGTGTTGGCGCTGTCGTCGGTACCACGGAAGTTGAGAGCCAGGGCAGTTGTGTCCGCATACGGACCAAGACCACCGGTAACGGTACAGGTCCAGTTCGGCGCCGAACCGCCGACTGTCGCAGCAGTCCAGGCACCAGCGTTAACCTGGTACTCGCAAGTAGAAAGGGTGTTGGCTTCGGTGATACTGGCCGAGAGGTCGAAACTGGCATCGACGTGAGTGCCGTTGTAATCGACATTGGCAGGAGTAATAGCCGTTACAGACGGTGCAGTCGTGTCGGCTGCGGCGGCTACTGTAATTGTGAGCGTGGTGATCTTAGATTGCTTGGCATTGCCGACATGACCGACACCGTGGACCATGATGGTGTAGTTCCCGCCCGGGGTGTCGGCCGGAACGGTGACGCTCACCTTGGCTCCCATCCGGGCTGCCTGGTTGTCCGGCCCAGGATTGTCGATTGCCAGACCGCCTGTGTCCAAATTGGCGATCGTACTGGTTGTGTAATCGGTACAGTACCCGTCATGCGTGCCTACGTGCGAGCTGAGAAGAGTCGGAGTAGCACCGCCATACCAAGTGGTGCTCTGGTAGGTGGCGTTCCAGAGTGTCAGGCCACCCGCTCCAGGATTGGTGTTAGGGGTGAATATCCAGGTACTGGGAGTAGTGTTCGGTATCGCGATCGATGCACCGGTGTTGCCTTTCTTGTCATTGAGGGCAGTCCAGACCCACTCCAACTCGATGGTGTCGCCTGCATTGACACTACTCGACACCGTCGCAGCAGTTGTACCACTGAACGTTTCCCAGGCTGCCGCACCCGGTTTAACCGCGACCTGGTCAACAGCGGAACCGGTAGTGATCGGGTGACAGCCCGTAGTCGAACAAGTTGCCGTGCCTATGCTGCCAATCTTCGCTTCTGCTATTGGTGCAGACAAGAATATTGCCGTAAATACCAGGCAACAGAAAACCCCACACCCGAAACTTCTTAGACTATTCATCGTGTCACCCTTCAGTGCCGTCTTGATATCTTTCAAACCCATAACGTATCTCTCTCTAAAAGATTGCGTTATATTTACTCTTATTGTATTGGCCCGAAACGGATTCCAACCAAAACTTAATTTATTAAAACTATTTAACATTTTCCAGCAATCAAGACAACGCCTGCTTCCGCATGGCGACCGTTTTCCCGACAACCCGGCCACGGAAACCTTCAGCCTCTTCGTCGGCCATCACCCGGGCCAATTCCTCGACCAGCTCTTTACCTTTATTTGTCAAAAAAACTGCCAATTGATAGCGATTGGCCGAAGACTTCTCCGTTTCCAGCAGTCCGTACCCCTTCCTTGTCACACTTCCGCCGCCGTTTTTGGCACAAAAGTGTGTCAGCAGCTTGACGTTGCGACTCACTGTCCCCTGCGGCATCTCGAGTTGCTTGCACAACTCGGGCATGGTAATTCCGGGTTTCTGGGCGACAGCCAGCAACAGCGCAATATGCTGGCTCGGAAGATCCTTGTTGACCTGTCGGCGCAACATATCAATTACGCATGAAAGTGTGGCAATTTCTTTTTGCATGTTGCTTACCCTCCCAGCATACGGCCAAATAACCGGTTTTGCGCTATATGGCGTCGCCAAACAAAAAACGGCGCATCTCTTCCCGGAGATGCGCCGTTTAGGCAAAAATCAATCATTCTCCGGGAGCCCGGCTACCCCCCCACAAGGGCCCGTGGCTTTGCGTCACCGGGTTGCCCCGGTTTTGCGATTGTCACAAATGAAAAAAATAAAATTATATTAAATCAGATCGTAGTTAATCCCCATACTGAATGTCATTCAATCTTGAATACTAGCAACATCCGTTCCAGATTTATGGTGCTTCCTGTCTTTTAATTTTTACAGACAAGATCAACTGGCGACGCTTCGGCCACCCTCGAATTCATCCCGATGAGCCGGCTGCTTCAAAAACGATCAGTCGGCCGAATTCCTTGCGGGTAAAACCGTCAACAGCGATCTCTTTTTCGAATTTCGCCAGAGGGACAACAGCGACATTGTTGCTGCCAAACCGCTTGACCACCTGGTCAGCACCCTCTTTGTGTGAATACATTGTATAGCTTCCGTCTTTTTCAAACCGCAAGTAGTAGGTAAAACCCTCCGGCACAATACCGGCTACGTACTCGGAATCAAACATGTAACTGCCATCATCGAGATCGGAGAGACTCCGCGGGCTCTGACCTGTCATCTCGTTGTAACCATTCAGAACCAACAGAATTCGACCGAGGTTTTTTTGGACCTCCTGGATCGCCTTGCGTTCCTTTAATTTATTGATCCGCTCAATCGATTGAGCCGCCCTGGTCGCGGCGACGGTCTCCTCGTACTCCTTGATCAAAGCCTCGTAGAGAGCGATGGCCTTATCAAGATTCCCGGCCTGTTCGACCTCGAATGCAGCCTGATGCTCGGCCAGCGCCTGCTCTTCACGATCGGGGATTACCGCCCATATAACCAGGGCCACCATAATGACAATAACTGAAACCAGAATATTCTTTCGCGACATCGCACCTCTCCTGAAGTTGGGATTAAAACCAGCTTAGAATACAGGTTTAGGAAAAAACAGTAAATAGTTATCAGTTATCAGTTGGCAGTCATCAGTACAATCCGACCAACCAAATCTGGCATTATCGGAGGATTTCCCTTACAATGGCGGCTGTTTTCCAAGAAAGGATAATCAATGAAACGCATATGGTTTATGGTGCTTTCCAGCCTCATTCTCGTGGCGGGATGTGAGCAGAAAAAAGAGATCCCGAAAATAGATGAAGAGATCACGCCGGCGACGGCGGTTCAACTGACCGTGCCGCAGGCGAAATCGATCTTCAATGAACCGATGCCGGCGCACACATTTGAGCTGCCATCGGCGGCGCTGCAGGTCTGGCGGCACACCCGTTCCGTCAAACCGGCACTGGTTCTTTTATCCATCCATCCGTTCCTCGACCCGATTGCCACGGAACGTAAGAACGATATCACCGATTTGATCCGAACCGGTGATGCCGATATATTCCGCCGGCGCGGCAGCTATTACCGTGTGAACCCGGCCCTGGTTCCAACCCAGGCATTATCAGCAGCGATCAACAATGAACTCTTTTCTGAGCTAATCTGGGTCACTCCGACCCGGGCTGGAATCGATGAAATTTCGCTTGAAGTTTTGAGAGACCAACTTGTCAATGCCGGATTCCTGAGCGAGGCCGAAGGGGAAAGTCTCTTTTACGCTGACGGTGTGACCAGCGGTACTGTTCGCGGTCTTCCCTTCCGGGCCGTACATCCCGATGCCATGCCGGAGCTTGACAAACCGATCGTTTTACATATCGATACCGGTTACTTCAAGGGCCTGTTCAAAAACGAGGTGGCGACCCCGCTTTACGACATTCTGCACCAGACCGTGCAGCGGATCATGCAGAATGAGTGGCAGGTATACGCGACAACCCTCTCATGGTCGACCGAGGAGCTGATGTTTTCCCTTGATGTACGCTTCATCATCACCGCCCTGGCGAAGATGATAGAAGACCCGAACCTGCTGCAAAACATGCCTCAAGGCTGGAAACTCCATGCCGACGCCATGTACATGGGCAACATGTACATGGAATCGAAAGCCCAGGATCTCATCGCTGAAGCGGCCATCGCCGCCCCGGATGATCCAACAATTGTCTACGCCCTCTCCAGGATCAGGTTTCAGCAGGGGCGGGCCGATGAAGCTTTCACCCTGCTCGATAAAGCCATGCAGCTTGATCACGGCTACGCTGCGGCCTACCTGCAACTGGCTGACACCAACATTAAAAATGGTCATTTAAAAAAAGCCCTCGAACTGCTGCGCAAAGCAATCAAGGCTTATCCGGAGAATCCTTTCCTGAAGATTCGCGAGGCCGACATCCTGATCCGGATGAAGCAAACGGACCAGGCCATCACGGCTATCAACGGCCTGCAGCTCCTCCCATGGTCACCCTATTTTCACGGCAATGCCGCCGCCAACCTGAATGACATGGCCGAGTACGCCCGCAACCCGGAGGCGGCCGAAGCGGCGGCGCCGACGCCAGCCCCGCAAACCGGGCAGGAGAAAAAATAATGCGCCGCCTCGTCGTTGTTATCTTCGTCCTGCTCAATCTCGCCATGGCCCTTTCAGCTTGCGACCAGGGTAAAAACAATCAAGAAAGCAAACCGCCACAGCTGCCTGCCGAACAAAGCCCGGCCGATCAGGGCGAACAGGATGAGCGGGTGCCGCCGGCGCCGCCGCTCAAGGAAACCTTCGACGGCCAGCCGCAGCTCTCGCTCTTCCCCCGGGTCGGCGATTACCAGCCGGATACCGCGGATGAACGATATCCGTTCTGGCGCACCTTCATCGATCACTTCATTAAGGTTTCGGGCCTGCTGCAGAATCCGGAGACAAAGAACAAGGCCTGGAGCTTTCGTGGCATCAACACCATTGACTCGGTCGCCTGGTTTTCCCCGGTCGCCGTTCAGCCGAACGGTGACTACCGGATCAGCTACAAGGTCAAGGCCGAGCTGCCGGAAGGCGCCAAAACCGGAATCGGCATTCTTGAATTTAAGGAATTTCTCTGGATTGGCGAACAGTACACCGAAAAAACAGTCGAGGAATATCTGCTCGGATCGATGATCGGGATCGAGATAAGTGACGATATTGACTGGGAAGAAAAAGGTTTCGACCTGCGAACCGGGCCGGAGACGAACATGATCCACCTCGTTTTCTACCGCGAGGGGGAACACAGCCGCAAGCCGGTGTTGATAGATGATGTGGAAATTAGAAAGGCAGTGACGAGTGACCAGTAATCAGTTGGCAGAACAATGCAAAACATTATCTACCGCCCGTTCGCTTCGCTCACTCGAGACGCAAAGGACACAAAGAAAAACGAAGATTTTAGTTACCCAAAAAAACGATCTTGGTCTAATTTCACAGGATTCTCTCCGCGTCTCTGCGTCTCCGCGTTAAATAAGGTTTTTGATTTTGATGCTTTATAACGCAGTACTCCGTACGCTGAGACGCAGAGGGTAAACCCGGGGACTGTCCCGAATGGGGGCTGTCCCTAATACGTTCCTTCGGCTACTTCGGCGAGCTCAGTACAAGATAACTCAGGACAGGCGAGCGGAGTCGGGAATGACAACTATATACTCACCGGGGACACTACTTTAGTGGTGTCCCCATAGAAAAGTTCATAACTGCCATTCAAATTCCTTGTTCATTGGCGAACCAACCGATTGATAAATCTTTATAATGGTGAGGCAACGGCGGATTTAAACGGAAAGCCGGAGAGGGGTAGAGGGTAAAAAGGGACCGTCCCCGAATGGGGGCTGTCCCTAAAACATCATCAGTTCTTGATTCTTAAAATGGATTCCCGATCGGAGTCGGGAATGACAGTATAGCCTCCAGCTGCCCACTGATAACTGCCAACTGACAACTAGCTCCTACCACACCTCTTCCACCGTAATCACAATCTTCTTCAGATTTTTCCCGGTCTTGACGAAAATCGAACCGTCACGGGTGCCGGCATACTTGCCGTATAATTCGCCCGGTGCCGGCGTTCCACCAAGAACATTGCGCGCCGCCAGGTAATAAGTGCCCCCTTTCGGAAAGGAGATGATGAACTCGCCATCCGGACCGGTCGGCTGCGATACGTACTCCGGGCGATTGAGCATCATCTCATCCTTGTAGAGCAGCGCCCGAAGGCCGGCGAGAGGATTTCCATCCTTATCGACAATCGTGCCGCTGATGGCCGTATTTCCGAATAGCGACGAGGCGAACCGTTCGACCTTCTGCGGCACCTCGATCAGCGGAATCTCAACCCTGGCAACCTCGCCCTGCTTCAAGGCAATAGCATTCCCGGGATAGTAGCCAAACAGGTCGCCGGCCCGCAGCGGCCCGGCAAATGCGCCGCTCTTGCGCTGGCGGACAACCAGGTAATAGGTGCCCGGCTCAAGCGGCACCTCGAAAAAACCGTTCTCGTCGGACGGCGCCGACATCCCCATGCCGAACCCCTTGAGCTGACTCGACAGATCGGGATAGATCGAGGCCGATGCCCCGGCCACCGGCTTGCCGTTCCAGGTCACAGTTCCCAGTACTCCGGTCTCGACAAGAGGATTAGCCTGCGGAGTTTCCCCAGAGGTCGGCAGCATCAGCATGTTGACCTTCTGCACCCCTTCCTCGGGGACCGAGAGCGGATTGCGCCCGTAGTAGGTGAAGAGCCCTTCGCCACGGGCGATAACGTAATACTGACCCGGCGGCACTTCGAGTTCAAATTGGCCATCGACCCTTGTCGGAGATGAATTGTATGGCACCGCTTCGGTAAACGACATGACTTCGATTGGATACGCAGAAACCGTAATCCCGGCGACCGGATCACTCTGCACCGTTGCCTTGCCGGTCATCATGGCGGCATGGCAAGGAACGACCATAAGAAAAAAGATGACTATTGAAAGATAATGCTTAAACATAAAGAACCTCAAATCGTATTTTGCCGCAGGTATCAACAGGTAAAGTCAGGATAAAGGATTAACACAAAAGGATAAAGCTAAAATCATGCAAGCATTTGCTTGGGGGCACCCTGAACAGCGCGACCAAGCTTACAACCGCTCCTGGCTCATTTCTTGATCTTTCGGGAATAAATCTCTCGTCGGTGACCAACATTTAACGCAAGGACAACAAGACGACCATCCTGCAATTCACAGAGGATGCGATAAGGACCGATCCGGTAACGCCACAAACCAGCGCGGTCGCCCTTTAAAGGTTCGCCAAAGTGACGTGGATCCTTGCAACCATCAATTCGATCATCAAGCCAGTCGAGAATTCTTTTTTGAATCGGTCGGTCAAGTTTACGAATTTGCCGTTCGGCAATATTGCTGATTTCAACTTTCCAGGCCAAGGTCCTGCCTCAACTCCTGCAGAGATCTGGTCGATTTGGTTTCGGCCAGCGCTTGTTTGGCCAGTTCAAGATCCTCATTGTCCTCGAGGTAGCGAACAATAGCCTCCCTGACCACCACGCTCCGATTGCTCCCTTGCGCCCTGGCAATCAGATCGAGTTCCTTTTCGATTTCACTATCGAGACGTATTGTTAACATTTCGACCTCCAATCCTGTATTACATTGTATTGCAATGGGGAATTCATGTCAATCGACACAGGGTATTTCGGGGCACCCTGAACAGAGTGCCGCAAGGTTGCAATTAATCAGTATCTACACTTGAAATACGCGATCGTTTTTTCGAGCCCTGAGCGCAATTCCTCCGTCGGCTGCCAATTGATGATCTCGCTGGCATAGCTTATATCGGGTTGGCGTTGAACCGGATCATCCTCGGGCAACGGGCGATACGCGATAACTGAGCCTGATCCGACCATGGAGATAATCAGCTCAGCCAGCTGCAGCATCGAAATCTCTGCCGGATTACCGAGGTTAAGCGGGCCGGTGATGTCGGCATCGGTTGCCATGAATCGGACAAGGCCCTCAACAAGATCATCGACATAACAGAATGAACGGGTTTGCGAGCCGTGTCCGTAAACCGTCAGGGGGTCGCCCTTAAGAGCCTGCATGATGAAATTGGAAACCACCCGACCATCACCGGCCAGCATAGTCGGTCCATAGGTATTGAAAATCCGGGCGACCTTGATTGCAACATCATATTGCCGGTGATAATCGAAAAAGAGCGTCTCGGCACAACGCTTTCCTTCGTCGTAGCAGGCCCGTGGTCCAACCGTGCTGACATTGCCGCAATAACTCTCCGGCTGCGGATGAACCAGAGGATCACCGTAGACCTCGCTGGTTGATGCCTGCAGAACTCTGGCACCACATTTCTGCGCGACTTCGAGAACCCGGATCGCCCCCATCACACAGGTCTGCGTGGTCTGTACCGGGTCAACCTGATAATGAACCGGTGAGGCCGGACAGGCCAGATTGTAGATTTCGTCTATGTCAACATTGATCGGTGCGCAGACATCCCGCTCTAAAAGTTCGAAACGACCAGAAGAAAAGAGTTGCTCAATATTTTCCCGGCGACCCGTAAAGAAGTTATCCAGGCATAAGACATGATGCCCTGCGGCAACAAGCCTCGCACAAAGATGCGAGCCAATGAAACCGGCGCCACCGGTTACGAGTATGCGTTTCAGCGTCATCCAATTCACCCATGCCCTTCAATCAAATCGGGGACACATAAGTTATGTGTCCCCGATTTGCTCTTGACCTTACTGAAAGCTGCCAACTGCTGACTGTCAACTTGCAGACGAAAAAGGCCGGGCGATTAAGCCCGGCCTGATTTCGTTTAGCTTAGCAGGGATGAACGTTGCCGCTGCCAACGACTTTAGGCTTCATATACTTTTTCATAATCTTTCTCCTTTACTCTGGTTTATGATTTGTCTTATAGCTTACAGCTTAAAACTTACAGCTCGCTTTATTGATTAATCGTTATCGTTTCGCCATTGCTTGCCTTGGCGGTTTTGCTGGTGCCGTCGGCGAAGGTGACGGTCACATCATAGCTGCCGCTGGCGCCGAAGTGGGCGACGTTCGGGCTCTGTGCACAGAAACCGTCGGCTGATTTCATCTCGCGGGTGGCGACGGTCTGGCCGTTCTGCTTCAGTTCGACCTTGGCGCCGTAGGCCGAGGCCTTGCCGGTGACGTTGACCTTGATGTAGTTGTCATCGTTCTGTTGGTTGAGGTAGAGCTTGTTGGCGGCGCCCCAGTTGACGACATAGAGGTCGAGGTCACCGTCGTTATCGATATCGGCAAAGGCGGTCCCCTTGGTGCGAACGGTTGAACACTGGATCTGCGGCTGGTCTCCAGCGACGTTTTTGAAGTTGCCGGCTCCGTCGTTGACGTAGAGCTGGTTGGCGAGTTTGCAGTCGCCTTCGTAGAGGTCGACGTCGCCGTCGTTGTCGATATCACCAAAGGTCGGGCCTTTGCCCCACCCTTCGTGGGCACCGGCCATGTTGGTACTGGCTTCGGTGAAGGTGCCGTTGCCGTTGTTCAGGTAGAGGTTGTTTTTGCCGACGTAGTTGGAGACGAACAGGTCCTGGTCGCCGTCGTTGTCGATATCGGCGAAGGTGGCGCCGAGGCCCCAGTTCTTGTCGGCAACACCGGCTTGCTTGGCAACTTCGGCAAAGGTGCCGTCGCCGTTATTGAGATAGAGCTTGTTGGCTTCGCCGACCGGGTAACGGCCGTTGACGACGTAGAGGTCGACATCGCCGTCGCTATCGACATCGGACCAGACGCCCATCCAGCTCCACGAGCGATCGCCGACGCCGGCGAGGTCGGTGGTGTCACTGAAGGTGCCGTCGCCGTTATTGCGGTAGAGGACGTTTTTGGCGCCGACGCCGTAGTTGGCGCAGTAGATATCGAGGTTGCCGTCGTTATCATAATCGGCGAAGGAGGCAGCGTAGGTAAAGGCTTTGAGGCCAACGCCGGCTTCTTGCGTCACGTCAACGAAGGTACCGTCGCCGTTGCCTTTGAACAGGCGGTTGGCTTCGATCTCGTGGCGGCCGCCGGTGGCGATGTAGAGATCGGCGTTGCCATCGTTATTGTAGTCACCGAAAACAGAGCCCATGGCGAAGCCGGGGTAGTCGATGCCGGTTCCGGCAGTGGCGGTCACATCTTCGAAGCGGCCGTTGCCGTTATTGAGGAACAGCTTGTTGGCGCCACCCTTGTTGGAGACGTAGAGGTCGACCAGGCCGTCGTTGTTAACATCGGCAAAGGCAACGCCCTTACCGAGACCGTCATCGGCGACGCCGGCCGAGGTGGAAATGTCGGTGAAATCAGACAGAGCGGATGACACCATCAGTACCAGAAAGCATGGTACCAGAAGAAGAAAAGTCGTTATTTTACCCATTACATGTCTCCTTTTCGCCAGTTCAACAGCAAATCAAGTTGCATTATATACTAAAAAGTGTTTTCAATACAAATAGTTAAGCTATTCAGAGCCTACCTTAGCCTACATTGATTATGCAAGATATAGGCCGACAACACTAAAACCCGGTTTGGGACACCCTGAACAGAGTGTCCCGGTAAAAAAGATTATCTCTTTCGGGAATAAATCTCTCGGCGGTGACCAACATTTAAAGCTAAAACGACCAGACGATCGTCCTGTAATTCGCACAGAATTCGGTAATTTCCGATCCGGTAGCGCCAGAAACCAGCCTTGCCTCCCTTTAAGGGTTCACCAAAATGGCGAGGATCCTTGCAGCCCTCTATCCGGTCAGATAACCAGTCGATAATTCTTTGCTGAACATGACGATCAAGTTTGTGGATCTGGCGCTCGGCAACATTGCTGAATTCAACTTTCCAGGCCAAGGTCCTGCCTCAACTCCTGCAAAGATTTGGTCTACTTCGTATCAGCCAGCGATTGCTTTGCCAGCTTAAGATCCTCGTTATCTTCAAGATAACGAACGATTGCCTCCCTTACCACCACGCTCCGATTGCTCCCTTGCGCCTTGGCAATGCAATCCAGTTCCTTTTCCATCTCTTCTTCCAACCGTATTGTTAACATTTCACCTCCATTTATGTATTACATTGTATTGCAGGCGAAAATTAAAGTCAATTATTGAATCTTTATGGGGACAGTATACTTAAGAAAATTTTATCTTCTTAAGTATACTGTCCCCATAAGACTTGACTTTACTTATCATGGATGTCCCCATAAGAACAAATGGGTTATTCAAGCGTCTATCATCGTCGCAGAAGATTATATTTTACAATACACCAGATCGCCCGGACACCATCTTTCCATCCGATTTTCTTCCCTTCAGCATAGGTACGCCCCGCATAGCTAACGCCAACTTCAAATATCCGACAATTAATGCGAGCAACCTTTGCTGTCATCTCTGGTTCGATACCGAATCGATTTTCCTCCAGTTTGATCTGATCAATAACCTCACGACGAAACACCTTGTAACAACATTCCATATCGGTGAGGTTAAGGTTGGTCAAGGCATTACTGAAAAAGGTCAAAAAACGATTCCCGAGAGCGTGCCAGAAATATAGAACCCTGTGTGCTTGCCCACCGACAAAACGGGAGCCGAAAACCACATCTGCACGGCTATCGAGGATCGGCGCCAGCAAATCGGGATAGTCGGCCGGATCATATTCAAGATCAGCATCCTGAATAAGAATAATATCGCCAGTTGCCCTTGCAAATCCACGGCGCAGAGCCGCCCCCTTCCCTTTATTTCGATCCTGGGTAAGGACTTTGATCTCGATCTCAGCAGCCGCATCTCCAACTAAAGCCGGAATATCATGGAGCAATTCGCGCGTCCCATCATTGGAAAAATCATCCACAATTATCAGCTCGCGGCTCAACCCTGGTAATGACACAGAAAGAACCCGATGCAATATTTCCTGCAGAGTATCTTTTTCATTATAGGCAGGTATAACGACACTAAGCTTCATATAAATATCCATTCGGCTGGTACCTTAGTGACACCATCGCCCAGCATACATACAAAAAAAAGCACGGCCTAAAGACAATATACACGACCCTAAAGGCAGTATCTCTTTATTGTTTTTGAATTAGTCAGCATCAAATCCCGAAAGGTACCCATTTCCCTTCAACTATCCACAGAGAAGCAACATAAAGGTGAGATAGGCTTCATGTGCTCTCCAAATATTGACACCCCCCAAATAACTTGCGTTGACCTTATTCCAGAATTGGTCTATGCGCGGAAGAAGCAGCAGACTTACCAGGTGCCTGCTGGGAGGGTTCTTCTAAACTCGCTACTTGATCAGCAAGGCCTTCTAGATATTTCGGCATATTCCCATAATAAACGGGCGACCACGGAAGTGCTATTAAATGCTTTATAATGCGTGACGCCGTTTCAACGGATTTCATTTCAAGAGCCAACCTCACCATTCTAATTTGTATCTCGGGTATATCAGGAAACACCATAGCAGCTTTTTTTAGCATGTGCATTGAATCAGTCGGGAAGCCTTTATCGTATGCCATCCGCGCCAAATGAAGATATTCAATGGCGTAAATGCGATCCAGAGCGACAGCCTCTTCAAGGTAAGCCAGCGCCAAAACACCGTCCCCTCGAGCAGCAACCGTACGATACAGGTAATATTTAACCCAGGCAGTATTCGCGCCGTTTTTGATCATTTCAGAGGTGTTTTTCTGAATAAGTTCTTCCTTGAAAAAATTGGCCAAATAACGATTTTCTCCAAGTTGACGCCAAATGTCTGGGGGGGTCTGGTCGAGATTGTCAGGCTGCTCGATATAACGCAGGAGGAAATCTTTCAGAAATCGATATTCCAATGGCGCCGTTCCGTCAAGATTGTTGCTCGCAAAAGTAACAGCCAGAGCCTGAACACCACGATCCCGCAAGATATTAAGTGTCTGTAGAACGAGAGATAAAATTGGCGTTGCCACTTCATTCTTGTATTTCCCCAAAAACCAATTTTGATCAATATGAACAATAATGGGCCCTTTCAATTCATCAAGCAACGAAAGAGCGGTAATAGAAGCAGGGGTATTGCTTAAAACACCTGATATCGTACGATTACCCTTCTCTAAAGAGGCCTGCTCAGCAGTAAAAGCCAACCCATTGGCCGAAAAATAACCTTGGAGACGCTCCTTTTGCTCGAGGTTCAACAAATCAGCATTGGGCCTGACCCAGATAAATTCCCCAAACCACCCCAGGTCCATGGCAACCCTAACCGTCATTGAAGGGAGAAGGAGAGTATCTGGCCGTTCCAAATTACCGTACCTGCGAAGATCTTCTGAAGATCCGGATTTCGCGAGACGATACGAACCATCTACCAATGGCTCTGGAACAGCATTCAACATCGGGTTTTTGCTGAGTAACAATAAGGTAGGTTTCCGGGTAGAGTACTGACGCCAAACAGTCAAAGCCTCCGTTGATAGCTCAAAGCGATGCAAAGGCAATGGTTCCACCAACAATGTCTTCGCTTTTGCATCTGTCGACTTGGCCTGTCCAGAGTGAATCTGATTTGCATTAGAAAAACATGCCGACAAAAAAAGAATTAGTGCAACACATAGAAATATTTTTACCGCAAAAATAACAACAGGTTTTCGCATGAAGGTTCCTCAAAGATTCAGTGACAGCTAATAGCTTGCAATGATTAATTGTCAATAGCGATTATCATTATTTTCATAGAGGCTAGAAAAGGGCGTAGACAAACGGCGCCAATACGGGAATTTCAGCCAAAAGAATAAAGATTGCCATCAGAACCAGAACAAGTATCAACGGAGCGAGAATGAACTTCTTTTGCTCACGGATAAATAACCACAGGTCTTTAATCGTTTTCAACCGACTCATTGTCTTTGTCTTTCTTTATGCACCCAAAAGGGACCTATTGCCAAAGCATCGATCCCCGTGTTCAAGAAACAGTTTACAGCATCTTGAGGGCTACAAACAATCGGTTCGTCTTTAATGTTGAAACTTGTGTTGACTAAAACAGGGCAACCGGTCTTTGCGGCAAAGGTTTTTAGCAGTGCATAAAATTGCGGGTTCATTTCCTCATCAATGGTCTGCACTCGAGCTGAATTATCGACATGTGTGACCGCGGGGATGGTTGAACGCGGCACGTTGAGCCTCGACAGACCGGTCACCTCACTATCAACTGGCAGCAATTGTTGTTCCGCAACTTGCGCAACCAGCAACATATAGGGGCTGCTTCCATCCAAATCGAAATAATCTCCAGCACGCTCAGCCATGACAACCGGGGCGAAGGGGCGGAAGCCTTCACGGAATTTAATCTTCTCGTTCAGGACTCTTTGCATATCCGGGATCCTGGCATCGGCAAGGATGCTTCGATTACCCAACGCCCTGGGCCCAAACTCCATGCGCCCTTGAAACCAGCCGATCACCTGACCACGATCAAGGAACGTTGCCGTCCGCTCAAGCAGCGCCTCATCCTCAAGCTTGTCAAAAACGAGTTCAGCCGCCTCCAGGGACTGACGGATGTCTTCTTCGGCAAATACCGGACCAAACAAGGCTCCCGACATGAGATCTTTGCCCTGCTTCTCGGGAATGACACCACCAAGTGCAACATGGCCGATAAAAGCGGCCCCCAAAGAACCGCCGGCATCACCCGCCGCCGGTTGAATCCAGATATTCTCAAATGGCCCCTCTCGTAACAATCGGCCATTCGCCACGCAGTTGAGAGAAACGCCACCGGCAAGGCAAAGATTCTTCTCGTCTGTTTTTTTTGCTACGTAGCTGGCAAGATCCAGGACAAGAATCTCCGTAGCTCGTTGAATCGAAGCAGCCACATCCATATGACGCTGTGTCAACTCTCCATCGGGTAATCGCGGTGGCCCACCAAATAAGTTCCAGAACCTGGTATTCGTCATCTCCGGTCGATCAAGGAAGGCAAAATAATCCGTATCCAGCTCAAACGTCCCATCGGTCCTCCGAGACAACAAGACATCAAGAATCTGCTCCAGGAAGCGTGGCTCACCATAAGGAGCCAACCCCATTACCTTGTATTCTCCTTCGTTGACACGAAACCCAAGGTAAGCAGTAAATGCCGAATATAGCAAACCTATCGAGTGCGGGAACCGTTGTTCACCGAGTAGTTCCAAAGACGATCCTGTTCCGACTCCATAGGAACAAGTCGCCCATTCGCCAACGCCATCAATGGTTAAAATTGCAGATTGTTTAAATGGTGAAGGATAAAAAGCTGCTGCGGCATGCGCCATGTGATGTGAAGAATAAAGATAATCAGCGACCCCAGGGATTTCTCCCTCAATTATTTTAGGGACCCAGAGCTTCTCACGCAACCAGGTCGGCATGGCCAGACGAAAATTGGCATAACCACGGGGAGCCCGGGCCAGGCTGGCGTTCAGCAGGCGATCAAACTTGACCAAAGGCTTCTCGTAATAAACCACAGCATCAAGGTTTTCAGGTAAAAGGTCGGCATGTCGGAGACAGGCATCCACGGCATGACGAGGAAATGAGGCATCATTCTTTAAGCGGCTGAAACGCTCTTCCTGCGCAGCTGCAACTGGTCGGCCATCAACCAGAAGAGCGGCCGCACTGTCGTGATAAAAAGCAGAAATTCCAAGAACATTCATGCTCAAAAGATTCGCCTCAAACTCTGCAAGTCCATCTTGTTATCAGCCTTATGCCAAACACTCTTTGGCAAAAAACGAAAACCGCACCATTTCAGGATCACCGCGTAAGGGGTAAGCACCAGCCAAAACAACAGAAAAAGAACAAGCAGAGCCTGGAAATGTCCCAGCCTCACAAAGAACCTCTTCCACACAGGCTGTTCGCTTCCAATCGCCGCACAATGCTGTTCAGTTTTCTCTGTCATTCCTTCACCAGAAGCCGATCAAGGTTTTCCTGATACTTCAAGTTGTCTGGGGCCAGTTGCACTGCCATTTTAAAGGCTATCCGGGCTGCCTCGTTATCTCCGGCATAAACATGGCTGACACCAAGGCTGTTCCAGCCTGAAGCTAACCGAGGATCCCGTTGCACCACTTCAAGCAGCACCTCTCGTGCCTCAACTACTTGTCCATCCTGCAACAGAAGGGTCCCAAATCGTAACAAAAAATCTACTTTTGCTGTTTTGCCCATACGGCGATAACTGGAAATCGCACCCGCCTCGTCACCCAATCCTTCAAGTACACGCCCACGGTATCCCCAGTAAACGCCATAATCCTCATACGCCCCGCGAGTCTGATTCAACCAGTATAAAGCATTCGAATAATCATCGACAGCAACATATGCCTGGCCCAATACCAGGTAAATAGTCGGGTATACGTTACTGGTATCTCTGGTAACTTGCAAGGCGACCTGAATCGCCTCTTGATAGCGAGCCTGTGAAAGAAGAAAAGCAGCATAGCTTCGAAGGCCTTCAGAAAACTCGGGGTCGAGGAGGACCATTTTCCGAAAAGCTTTCTCCGCGTCCACCGGTTTATTCGCAGACACATAGCTATTAGCGAGAAGCATCCATGCCAGTATGTTCTGAGGATCACGATGCAGATCCTTTTGCAGTAGTGATTGAGCAGAGCTGTAATCAGCATTGCTAAACAGGGTGGTGACCAGGAAAACCCCCAGGCAGGCAGCAAAAGCGGCAGACTGCCAGTGCAATTTGACAGAGTCCGTCAAACGCACGAGAGCGACTGCAAGAACAAGACAAAATCCGATCGATGGAAGGTAGAGAAGTCGCTCAGCAAAGGTCACCCCGCTGACGAAAAAAAGGTTCGATGCCGGGGTAACTGCAATGAGATAAAGTGACAGGCCGAGCCCGAGCGGGTGCCTTCGCAATAACAGCCAAACGACAACGGCCAGAAAAAAGATGGACGCAAGGGCGACACTTGCCCCCTCGAAAGAAAACAGTCCCGAAACGGGCTGAAAAAAATCATTTCCGGAATAAATCGCCTGCAAGTCGTAAGGCAGCAGCAATTTCCGCAGGTAAAGCCATTGGAATTTCAACGCGGTCAATATGCGTTCCACGGGCGACAAAAAAGCCAAAGGCGTGTAGACCGGATCGTAGCCGTCGGCAGGAAAAGCCCGAACAACCCCCCAGGTACGCCAACCCAGCCAGCATAAGGTCACCGCACACAGCAAGGCGTAAGGCACGACTTTTTTTCGCCAATCACTGTGAACTTTTCGATCACAATAAAACACCAGAACAGGCAGCCAACCGAGCAATACAATCGCGTTCTCTTTTGAGAGCAAGCCGACAAGACAGAAAACCGCCATCACCGGCCAGCCAATTGTTTTCCGCGGGTGCTGCCAAGCCCAGAGGGCAACCAGAACGCCGAGCGCGGCCAGCAGCTCAGCACGACCGACGGCCATGTTAACAACCTCGGTGTGAATCGGATGAACTGCGAACAGGGCAGCAGCCAGCCATGATACCTTGCGATCGATATCGAAACTTTTGAAAACAAGGAACACCAGCACGGAAACCAAAACATGCAGTAAAAGATTGACTGCATGTACTGTATTCGCGTTAAGGCCCCACAGAATAGATTCAAGGCCAAAGGAAAGTATCGTCAGCGGCCGAAACAGGCCGCTGTCAACATTGACACCCCAGTAATCAGTGCTGAAAATTTCCGGCAAATCAATCCGAGCGACCAGGGGGTTGTTAACTACAATCAGAAAATCATCAATATGAAAAGCGGCCGGAAAGCTGTTTATAAAGGCGCCAACAGCAAGAGCAATCAACATGAAATGCCAGAACATAGGAACCGTTTCTGGAGTCGCCTGGCGGCCAACGTAATATTGTCTCTCCTGCTGCATCGTTATTTAACCTATCAAAAACAGGTGTTTTCCATTATTCAGCCAGTATCTGGCTTTTCCACTCCGAGACAGCGCTCTCGATATCCGCCGAGCGATAACCTTCGATCAGCAGGTAGTGACGATAACTTTTTTCCGCAGCATCATTTCGGCCAACCTTTGCAAAAGCGATGGCCAAAGTCAGTTGAACCTTCGCAAGCCCGGGCGCCAACTGTTCCGCCTTTGTCAAAACGGTGATGCCGGGAACAAACTCACCAAGGGAAACCAGGGCCTGCCCTTCGACAACCAAAGCCTCAACCGCGAGTTTTTCTGGCCAGTTGTGTTCCTGGACAACTTTCAATGCCGAATTATAGTTCCCGAGGCTGATGAAGGCTTTCGCCCTGCCCATATATGCTTCGACTGATTGAGGGTCAATTTGCAAGGCAGCATCAAAATAAGTGATTGCCTTACTCGCATCTTTGAGCCTTAAAGCGAGGTTCCCGAGTTGTACGGGGATTTCCGGCAGATCCTTGATAACCTGCCAGGCCTCATAGAGGGGCTTCTCGGCCGCATCGTACTTGCCGGCCCAATAGAACAAGCGTCCTACCCCCCACTTGCCAAGCACCCTGTATTGTTCGGGTATCTTTGCATATTCTTTTTCCAGGTATTCTTTGGCCTCTGGCATCAAAGACCGCCATCTCTGGGCATCAAGAGGCACCATGCTGGCTTTCGTCGCGGCCGAGAGAACAACCCAGGCGATCAACTGCTGGCCTTCTATACTCGGGTGCACATGGTCTTCAAAGAGGCTCGCACCCGGAATACCGTTCGGGGAGATACGTTTAAAAACGAGCTCAACATCAGCCAGAGGGATATTTTCTTCTTCTGAAAACCTGCGCAAAAAATCATTAAACCGGTCAAGCGACCGAAGCGGAACGATGTCCAGCTCCTTGGCCTGCATGTAAGCAGCACTGGCTTCAGGATACCGGCCCAAAGCCTCAAGCGCTTGGGCGCGGCGATACTGAAGTAATGCGTATTGGCTATCAATCGTCAACGCCTGACGATACGAGCTCAAGGCCTCCTCCCAGCGACCAGCCAAACGGGCGCTTTCACCTTGCGCAAAAAACGTCTCCCAAAGTCTCAACTGCTCCGCATTGATGTCATCCCGGTGTTCCGATTTGAATGGCGACAACCCGGACAAGTTCGACGGTGTCGTGCAAAGAACAACCGGGACTTCATACTCGCGACAAAGACGCACCATCCTGCGGATTTCATGCTGGTACTGGGCAATCACCCGGTCCCGGAATTGGGCGTCGCGATGGTAGAGTTCCGGGCCTCCGACCTGCTCAAGGGTCGCATCGACGTTTTCACCAAGCATGGCTTTCCGGGGCGAAATCAGCCCGGCATCCTGAAATGAACGATACAGTAACGAATATCCAGCCGAACGGTGCAACAGGCCTCTGATCGTACGCAGAGATTCCGGTTCTTCGCGGATGTCTGCAAAAGTGCGGTTTTCCAAAAACTCGTTATGCCCGGAATAGATCACGACCAGATCGGGATCTTTGGTCAACAGTTCTTCAAGCACTCGCCGAACCCGGTAACTGGCATAGGAAATTCCGCCGAGATTCAGCGATTCAATCTGTGGATTTGCGCCGTAGCGGGAAAGCAGTTTTTGCAACCAGGAAGGAAAAGAAGTTTGATTATAAAAAGGCCGGCCATAGGTTGTCGACCCCCCGAGAGAAACAATACGAAACCCCCCTTGCGGTTTCGGCATCCTGTATTTCTGGGGATTGAAGTATTCCTCTTTGGCCGGGTTCAAGGAAAAATGACCGGGCGTTTGTTCGATAAAAACCGGTACGCTGCCGTGAAAACCGACAAACGGATCCTCATCGGAAATCAAGGGGACTCCAAACATTCGGAGTGCCACTTCAATGAAAAGCAGAAGAAGCAGTCCAAAACCTATCGCCATCAGGTTTTTCTTGTTAAAGAGTTGTTTCATATCACATTATCGACAGTTTAAATTGAGAACATAACCCAAGCGCGTTGCTAAACCCGTATCTACCAGGATCAAAAATACTATATTAAATCCCCAAAAAACAAGGGCCGAAGATTTCTTCGGCCCTTGCTGCTGTTTGCATTTAGCAGGGATGAACGTTGCTACTCCCCACAACTTTTGGTTTCACATAAGTTTTCATTTTGATCTCCTTATAATCAGTGATGTCTTACCATTAATCCCAGGGGGTCACATTGTTCCACCCAGCGCCAACTCCCGCTTCGTCTGCCCTTGAATCATAACCGGACCTACCATTGGTTGCCTGAATACCACCAAGGCGGTGACAGTTCTGGGCATTACTCCAGTTGGAAATAGCCTTGTTCTGATTGGCAGAAGCGGTCCCTGTGTATGCATCGTTGTTATCCAATGTTTCCGCTGGATTAAGATCATATTGATTGTCCCAGGTATTATGCTTGGTATCGAGACAGTTGGTGATCATCAGTTTCGGCAGACGCGAAGCATGCGGATTATGGCACTTCGAACAGCTGAACTGGTGATATTTTTCCTGTGTTAAAGATCCATCCCTGTTGACACCCCATTGATCAGCCGGGTATCCACTCGGTCGTGTTCCAACCCCGGTGATCTGCGGCCAATTTGGTACAGAATTCCCCGTTTGCGAAGCCCAATAATCCGGGAAACCCTCAGGATTCGGCGAACGGAAACCGTCGCCTATGGAGCCGGTATCCGCAGGACGGGCCCCAATCCCGTCATAAGATTGTCGTGGGTTGTTATCCGTATCGGTAGCGGTACCGCGTACACCAAATACGTTAAACTCATTGGTTGTCGTTGTCGGATCACCACCCAGCACCGAGTTGGCGTGCCCGTTGCCGTTGGTCCCGAGCCAGATCGCCGCCGTATCGCTCGTCAACTCATCCATATCGTTGATTTTATCGGAAATGGCCGCCGTACCGGTCATGTGGCAAGCGAAACAGAGACCCGCCATCTCGGTCGGAGTCCAGTCGAGGTAGCCATCCGTATTGGTGTCGTTTCCAGCTCCGTTATGATCGGTATTCTGGTCGATCCAGTATCCACCCTCGGTGCCGCCTGACACCTGAGCGGCCGTGGCGACGGCGCGTGGCACATTATTGTACGCACCACTTGCAGCGGTAAAGTCGGCTCCGGACTGCGGCGCGCCATCCTCGTTATAAGGGTTATTGCGCCAGCTGCCGCGCAGGTAAGGTTTGCCGTCGACATCGCCAGCCAGCTGACCGGCCGGGTTGGAGCTGTGACCGGCAGTGTTATGGACATCGTGACAGTAGGAACAGCGGATATTGGTAACCGCATCGCGGTTTTCCGTGGAATTGTTCAATCCGGTCGTCGCCAGCGCTGAACTGCCGGCAGAAGATGCCGAATGAGTCGACTGGATCTGACCCGACTTGTAGCCGAATCCGGCGCCGCTGTTCCATTCGCCGTACCAGCTGGAACCGCCGCCGGTCATGTTGCCAAAATCATAATTATTGGCAAACTGGGAGGTGAAATTGTTACCACCATCATCCGTGCCCCACTCCGAGACACCCTGACTGTCATGGCACTCCCAACAGATCTCGGCTTCGGTGGTCGCCGTTGTGGCCGTACCGCCGATGTAGATGCCACTGTGGCTAGAGTAGTTGATTCCGACGATATCGTTATTGGCAATAAGCGGTGCTTCGCCAGAGTGGAATCCGTGGCAACCCAGGCACTGGTCATTCCAACTTCTGGCGCCATTATTGCCACCTGCTGACGTCAGGGTTTCTCCAGCGGTCCAGCGCAGGTGGGCACCATACTGATCACCGGCAAATCCCGAGTTGGCCGACGGCCAGACCACGGTCGGACCACTGCCGCCGGGGCCGTGACAGCCATCGCAGCTGCCGGCGCCGAAATCACCATACTCGACCGGCCAGCCAGAATCGGCCAGGGCGCGGGCATTGGCTTCGGTTTCTGCCCCGGTAAGGCTGTGGCAAGTATTGGTACAATTCCAGGTATCATCAGCATAGCCGGCACCCGCAGCTGGTCCAGGAGTGCTATCTGGGCCATTCATGGTGATGCTGGCGTTACCGTGGTTGCCGGTTCCCCAGGTGGTGCTGTAGCTGGCATCGGAATCCCCTTCGGTGAAACCGTGGCAGGTCTTGCAGACCCCGTGGTTGGCGGTATCGGTCAACCCGGCCACAACATGACTCGGTGAGAAGCCGCTGACAAAGCTGTTGAATACACCGTGGCAGGTATCGCACGAGCCGCTCGACGCCTTGGCCTTGTCGTTCAGGCGGGCCCAGGCGGTATTGGCACTGCGACCGGCCGTCGTTTTTTCGAGGTGACAGGTCATGGCGCAGGTCGTCTGATCCGGGGTGGCGCCGATGGTGATGCCACCGACCATGTTATCGACCGTGTCCATCGCCGTGGTATCGAGCCCGGCGAAGTGATTAGATGGCGGGGCCGAGTGGCAGGCCGAGCAGTTGTAATCAGCACCATGGTTCTTACTCGAGATACCAGTGGTGATGGCGTGCATCCCCGTCGAGGCGCTGTTGTACTCGGTGGCCGGATCTTCGAGCTTGTGACAACTCGTGCAGGCGGTTCCGACGTTAATACTGCCGGTACTCCAGGCCGGGGTGGTCTGGCCACCGTGACAGCTGATATTCGAGCACTGGCCACCGGCAATACCGGGGGCGCCGGCGGACTGGTCGTCATAGGTGGCGCCGAAAGCGACATCCTTATTTGTGTCGGCATGGGTAGCGGCAGTGCCGTTGTGACAGATATTGCACTCGGCGCGCACCGTCGCCTCGTTGTCAACCGAAGCCGACAAGGAAACATTAAGCGCCGTGAAATGGGCATCGTGGGCACCGGATGACGGCCACGGCTCGCCGGCGCCGTTGTTGTGGCAGGAGGCGCAGTCGGTCGAATTGGCCGTATCCCAGTTCGGGGTGGTGCCGAAGTGGCAGCTGACGTTGGCGCAGCTGGCGTCGGTGTTGGCCGGTGCCAAGGTTGCCAGGGAAGCACTAACCTGGCCGTTGTAGGTCGCTGCTGATCCAGTGTTCGGAACACTGGTAACGTCGTAGAATACAGTGCCGTCGACGTGGTCGGCCGGGGCGACGGTACCAGCGGTGTAGCCTGATCCGTGGCAGACCGAGCAATCCAGGCCGAGGCTGCCGACATGGGTGGCGTGGCTGACACTCGTCGGAGGTGTGCCGGTGGTCGCACCATGGCAGTCGCCGCAGGCGACGGTGCCGTCCCAGGTCGGGTTGGTGCCGCCGATGGAACCGCCGTGACAGTAGACCGTGTCGCAGGTCAGGCTGTCCGCTGCGGCCTGTACGGTGCCGTTGTAGCTGACACCGTTCTGACCGACGTAGCTGCCGGTGTTGGACGTACCGGAGCCATTGGCGCTGAAGTCGACGTTAAAGTTGATATCGATATCGCCGCCGTTCGGCATGATGTAGCCGTTGTGGCAGGTGTTGCAGTCGTTGAAACCGAGGGTGTTGACGTGGGCGTCATGGGCTCCGACTGTGGCACTGCCGGTGACATCAGTATGAGTCAGGCCGGTATTGGTGCTGCCGTCGGTGTCGTTGGTGATCGGCGGGTCGCCGTGACAGGAATCACACGAAGTCGGCAGGAATCCGGCCTTGTGATTATGACAGGACAGGCAGTCGAGCTGGTTAAAGTGATCCCGATCAGCAGCCGAAGCGCCGCTCATATCGAAACCATGATGCTTGACGCCGTTGGCCTGGGTCGCATCGTAGGTGTGACAGACCTCGCAAACCCCTTCAGAGGTACTGTGTGCGGCATTGATATCACCGAAATCTGAACTGCCATCAACCGCAGAGGTAAAGGTGACCGTACTGCCCGGGAAGCTGCCGCTCGGAGCCGTGATCGTCCCCTTGATTCGCTTGATATTGGTGGTCGTGTCGGTATGACAGGTCTCGCAGGTAAACTGCCCGTACTGGCCGCCCGGCAGACCCCAGGTGCCGCCCCACTTGGTGGAGCCGGTCGAGGCGGCATTATGAATCATCGGATCGGTCGGCGCCAGGTCGGTGACAACATACTCGATATCGGAACCGGCGGCCGCCCAGCCGGTACCCGGGATGGTGCCGTCGGGGTCGACGAGGGTGATACGAACCTGGTAGGTCGAGAAGTTGGTCAGGCCGGTGATTTCATAGGTGTAGGGACCGGTCGGATCGTTGCCGAGCAGACCGCTGCTGTTGCTAAAGGTGCTGCCGTCGCAGGCGCCGCTGCAAAGTTCCCATTCGACGATGGCGTCGTTGTTGTCGGTCGGGAAGTCGCCAGTGTAGTTTGCCGTAACTGAAATCTTGCTATCGCCAACGGTCGCCGCCACGCTGGCACCGGTGGTCTCGTTGATGGCGTTCTGGGTGCTCAGTGCCGTCGCAGTACTGAAGGCGGTTTCGACGCTACCGCCATTACGCGCCTTGACGTCGAAACTGTAGTTGGTGCCGAGAGCCAGACCGGTGACGGTCTTGGCACCCCAGGCGCCCGGAGTCAACCAGGCTTCGGTGGCGCCGACACTGCCGTCGCCCTGGACGTACTGGTTGGTAAATGAACCGCCGTTGATGCGGATGGCGTATTCGGTGGCCGCCGGGTTGCTGTCGGCGCCGATGATCACGTCCAGAGTGTTCCCCGTTGCGTTATTCACCGTCGGCGCGCTCGGTGCCACGGCCAGGGTGTAAAGAGGTGCGCTGGCACTCGAGGCCGCGCCGCTGCCGCTGCTGTTGGTCGCGGTCACGTTGAACTGGTACGTGGTATTCGGGCTGAGGCCGGATATCGCCTCCGGGCTGGTGGCATTGGCCACCGTCGCGCCGCCGGAGATGGCATAGGTCACCGTCTCGGTGCCAGACACGCCGGTCCAGCTGACAGCCATACCGCTGGTGGTCGGGTTGGAAGCGGTTACACCGGTCGGAGCCGCCGGCAGGGTCGCAGTGCTGACACTGCTGGTCGGTCCGGTACATGTGGCACTCTGGGCGGCAACATTGAAGGTATAGCCCGTATTGCCCGACAAGGAGCTGACGGTGGTCGTCAGGACATTGCCCACATCGACACCGTTGACCAGGTAACTGGTGACCGTATCACCGGTGGCGGCCGTCCAGGTCAGATCGACCGAGGTCGCTGTGATATTGGAGACTGTCGGCACTCCGGGAGCTGTCAAGGAACAGGAATTCCAGGTAAAGGTATCCACCGCCTGAGTCATCGCCCCTCCACAATCATCGGCATCAACAGTGATATCCTTAACCCCGCCGTTCCAACCGCTCGTGTCAATACCGGAACAGGCAACCGGGTCGGTGTTGTCGTTGTAAAGAAC
>PKUH01000082.1 GCA_002869615.1 Desulfuromonas sp.
CGTTCTAAAAGTCCTTAGATAATATAAGAATGAGTTGCGAGAGGATATATAAAAAATACCAGCGGGATCTGTGTGCTTTTCTTATATGTCGTGACTTATAAGAAATCCCCCGATCCGAAGATTGAGGGCTTTCGTGTTTTATAAAATAGTAAATCTTTTTATTCAGAGACACTTAACGGCTAATTTATATGCCGCTATTGTGTTTCACCTACTTATATCCGTGTAATCCTTCCAATCTCTCGATGATACGTGGGATGTCATTCTTGCTGTAAGAACAGTTACTGATGTCATCACCGTTACTATCTTTAAAGGTGTTATTCCTGAGTGCCGAAATACTTTCGTAATAAGTTGTCCTACAGCCCGAACTGTTTACAGTTTCGATAACGGGATAATACCGCGGGTACGTCGTCCACTGGCCTTTTTTATTCGTTGGGTTTTTAACACAATACCTGACAAGGTTGTCGACTACCTTTGCGCCATTACGTGAAGTGCTACTTTGAGGGCTGTTAGTAGGAGGCAATCGGCTATAGCAAGTGGTTCCTTTTTTAGGTTGATCATTACCCTGTGTTTGAGATGATGTACCATCGTAGGTATTTCCCAAAGATGCCTTGGTATAATTATTCCCATTATAGGGCTTTGGTTTGTTGTTCGTTGAAGGGATAAAGCAGCTCCTTAATCTGTCGTCCCATTTGCCACCCAACTCAGTACACCTATTAATGGCAACATTTTTTCTTTCAATATCCCTTCTTTTTTCTTGAACGCTTATGCTTTTGTATGCATCGCTTAACTGTGATTGATTTTCTTGATGAGTCTTCTTGAGGTCTTCCAAGGAGTCATTTAACGCGGCACCTATTGCTGCATGCATTTCATCAGCGCGCCTACGATCCTCTTCATGCCATTCATCCCAGTGGTCAGAGGTCTCTTGATCTTTTTTCTTGATTGCTTTCCATCTATGATTTTCGTTTTCTTTGCTCCATTGCAATATCTCATTATAATCGGGATCACTCCTTCGTTCATTTATGACAGCATTAGGTGCAACGCCAACTTCATTATATGTTGGATAAAAGACAAATGAGACACTTGTCATAGGACCTTTTTTGGAAGAACTCTGTTCGAAAATTATTTTTGATGAATTTGCGTCAAGGTACAACGCCCCTCTTCTGGAATATCCATAATAAGACCTGTAAGAAGAATTCAATTCAAACTCAGTTGTAATTTTTTCTATAAAACCATCCCGGATATCATTGAAAGTCATCGCATCCCAGCCATCTAGTGAAATACCACAAGAATAGTATCCAAGGGTGCCAGGAGAGGGCGCACGATATTCAGTTTTTAGAAAGAGCTCGTGATTGCTGGGAACCAAAAAACCGCCATTTACTGGCGGGCTATTTAGGCAATAATCCCAAATTGACTGACCTAATACACTGGCAGTTTTTCTAGCAGAGAAACTAGTGAAGTTTATAGAACCTGCACCACCACCTGCAGGTAGAGAACACCCGCAGAGGCACAGAACAACAATTAATAACGTACATAGCCTCATCGACATATGTATGGCTCTACCTGATATTCATGATAAGGTCGCCCCATCATTGCTAATTTTTTTTCGATTTTACCTAACCATAAAATATGTGTTGCACCTATTTCTGCGGCTTTAACTTTTAATACGAATCTTGCATAATCTGCGTCGCCCTTACGAGAGTCTACAGAAATCAAGTTCAATTTTTGACATTGTGCAACATCCGCCGAATCTGCATCAATAATTTCCCGTGCCCTTTGCTGTAAAGCTGGATCGTGAATATTGGTACTTGAAGTTGCACAACCTGCAAGAATTAGTATTGTCAACAAACCCCAAAAAACTTTCATCGGTCCTCCTCCTTTTGATATCTTGATAATATAAAAAGCCACTCTGCATACAGAGTGGCTTCAATCGATCCAACAGACCCCTCCGGTACAGATTCTTATAAACCTACATAAATAATAAAATTCAATTTACTTGAAAAATAAAAGGCGGTCAAACAAATAGGTTTCTTATTTATCCTGTTATTTCTAATCTGGTGCTTAATCCCTCTGATTTAGCAGTCTTCTTAGAAACCCTGAAAAATAAAAATAGCGTTCCGAGCAAGTCGGAAATATCGACTCAGAAGAAATAAAGAAAGCTGACCACCGCCAGGAACAGGACCGCCAGCAGAACCCCACCACCGACCGGATAGGTCGAAAGGCGGCTGCGCCGAATGATTCGCTCTTCCAACTCCCGATCCGGTTCTTCACCGGCCGCTTCTGCGACCATGCTCGCCCCGTACTTCTGGAAATTGCCGCCGGGATCATCAAAGTAGCGGGCAAGCTGGCCGGGAAGATACTGACCGAGCCACTTCTGCGCCCAGTCGTTGAAACCATTGAAAACCTTGTCGCAGAGCCAGTAGAAACCGCGACCACCCATCCGGTAGAACCAGTCGGTATCGAGCGAGATGGTCTCGGTCCGCTTGAGCAGCGGCAGCAGCAGGAAGAAGGCGAGTGCCGAGAACATCAGTAGCTGGAACTGATTGAGGGTGTGCTCGAACGAATAGGCGTGATAATCGACCACGCCAAAGGGGAGGATGTCGTAGAGTGGTTGCGGGTAGACACCGATAAAGATGCAGATAAAGGAAAGCAGCGCCATCGCCGCCAGCATGTGCTTCGGCGGCTCACCCGGCCGCAGGCCGTTGTCCTTGGCGAAGAAGACAAAATAGGGGAACTTGATGCCGGCATGCAGGAATACACCGGCCGAAGCGATTTCCAGAACGAGCCAGACCCAGATCAGCCCTTCATTGACCCCGGCGTAGATGATCATCGGCTTGGTCGTGTAGCCGGACAGAAACGGGAAGCTGGAGATCGCCAGGGCGCCGATGGTGCCGAAAATCATCGTCCACGGCATGGTTTTATAGAGTCCGCCGAGATCGGTACATTTGCTCTTGCCGGTCATGTAGAGGACCGAGCCGGCGCTCATCCAGAGCAGCGCTTTATAGATGATATGGGCAAAGGCGTGCGATACCGCGCCGTTCAACGCAATGGTAGTGCCGATACCGATACCGCAGATCATGAAACCGACCTGGTTCATGATCGAATAGGCGAGTATGCGCCGCATATCGTTTTCGAGGATGGCCCAGATGATACCGTAGATCGCCATGACACAACCGACCACCATCAGCACTTCCCAACCGGCGAAGCCGCGGATCAGGGTATAGACGGCGGTCTTGGTGGTGTAAGCGGTCATGATGACCCCGCCGGTGACGGTCGCTTCCGGGTAGGCATCGGACAGCCAGGCGTTCATCGGCGGTGCCGCTGCATTGACCAGGAAACCAAACAGGATCAGGTAGGTCGGCAGCCCCTGCAGATCGAAGCCGTCGAAGGCGACCGATCCGGTGGCGTTGATCTGGAGCAGAATCCCCGCCAGCAGGCAGAGTCCGCCGAAAATGTGTGCCATCACGTAGCGGAAGGCTGCACGGTAGGAACGCTCGGTCTTGCGGGCCAGCACCAGGAAGGTTGACGTCACTGCCATGATCTCCCAGAACAGGTAGAGGGAGATCAGGTCTGCGGCAAAAACCGCGCCGAGGGCGGCGCCGATATAAGCGAGGGCCGCGGTGTGCTCGTAACGATCCTTCAAGTGTTGGGCAAAGAGGAAGCAACCGAAGGCGTTGATAGTGAATACGTAGCCGAAGACCTTGCTTAGCTTGTCGACCCGCAGCAGGTTGAGGTCGAAGCCGAACAACTGGTAATTACAGTAGAGGCCTGGATCGAGCTGGGTGATGACGAAAAACGCTGCCGCCGGCACGAGCAGGATCAGTAACCGCCGACCGATGATCGGTAAAAACCAGAGCAGAACCGCCCCGGCAAAGAAGAGCAATGTCGGGTGGAGGCTACTCATCGTCATAATAGTCCTCTTTCACCTTCAGGGCCAGGCCGAACAGCTTGGAGACCAGAATGATGACCACGCAGGCGATAAAACCGAACAGGGCATAGAAGCCGGGAAGCGCCTCTACCGATGAGAACAGTGTATGCTTATGCATGAAGAAATCAGGCACCACCAGCAGGACCAGAACGATGTAGAAACCGATCTTGAGGCGCTTGATATTCTGCGGATGATCGAACCAGTCGAATTCTTTTTTGTTCTTCATGACACAATCCCGAGAGCCAGCTTGGCCAGACGCAGCAACGGCTCATGATAAAAGAACAGGACCAGCGATCCGCCGGCGGTCAGGCAGATCGGCAGCAGACAGAGAATCGGCGCCTCCTTGATGCCGACGACGGCATCGGCCGGTGGCGCGGCAAAAAAGGCCCGGTAAACGATTGGCAGAAAATAGGCGGCGTTCAGCAGCGAGCTGACCAGCAGGACTGCCAGCAGGATCAGCTGACCGCCATCGACGGCGCCGAGGACCAGATTCCACTTGCTGATAAAACCACCGAGGGGCGGTAGTCCAATGATGCTGAGCGCCCCGAGCAAAAAGGCGGTGAAGGTGATCGGCATCTGCTTGCCGAGCCCGTCCATCTGGCTGATATATTTCTTGCCGGCAGCAACGTAAATGGCGCCGGCGCAGAAGAACAGGGTGATCTTGCCGAAGGCGTGCATGCCGATGTGCAGTATGCCGCCGGTCATACCGACCGCCGAGATCATACCGGCACCGAGCACCATGTAGGAGAGCTGGCCGATGGTCGAGTAGGCGAGACGCCGTTTCAGATTGTCCTGGGTCAGGGCGATCAGCGAAGCGACCAGCAGGGTTACCGACGCCAGGGTCGTGACGATCCAGCCGATATCGGCCTGTGCCAGCTGCCCCGGACCGATGATATGGAAGATGATGCGCAGGATCGCAAAGACCCCGGCCTTGACCACCGCCACACCATGCAGGAACGAGCTGACCGGAGTTGGCGCCACCATTGCCGCCGGCAGCCAGCCGTGGAACGGCATGATCCCGGCCTTGGCAAAACCGAACAGGAACAGCACCAGCAACAGGCCGAGGGTACTGGCGGAGGCCTTGTCGGCGAGCACGCCGCCGACGGTGAAGTCGAGGGTTCCGGTCAGGGCGTAGACAATCAGCATCGCCGGCAGGGCGAGACCGATCGAGGTGCCGAGGATGTAGGTGAGATATTTGCGGCCGGACGATTTCGCCTCGGCATTCTGTTCATGGGTGACCAGTGGATAGGTCGACAACGAAAGCATCTCATAGAAGAGATACATGGTCAGCAGGTTGGCGGCGAAGGCGACGCCGATAGTTGCCGAGATCGCCACCGCGAACGAAGCGAAGTAGCGGGTCTGGGCATGCTCCTCGAGGGCCCGCATGTAGCCGATCGAATAGATCGAGGTCAACAGCCAGAGGAACGAGGCGATCAGGGCGAAAAAGATCCCGAATGCGTCAACCTTGAACTGGATCGGCACACCCGGCACCACTTCGGCGAGGGTAAAGACATAACCGCCGCCGGCGAGGACGCCCGGCAACAGCGAGACGACAATCGAGACCTTGATCACGGCCGCCAGCAGGGTCCAGAATTCACGCAGGTTCGGCTGCTTGTCCGACAGCATAATCGGCACCGCCGCCAGCAGCGAAACCAGCACGGCAATCAGCGGCCATATGGATGTGGTCAGGTCCATGGTTCAGTCAACATTCCTATCCGAAGAAGCTGGCAGGAATCGCCAGTTTGATCAGGTTTTCGACCAGGGGCCCGCTGCTCAGGCCAACGACGATCAAGGCAATCGCCGTCAGCAGCAGGGGGGACAAAATCATCGCCGGTGCTTCATTCCGCTCAATATGCACGTGGTCGTGGCTGTCGCCACCCTTGCCGAAATAAGCATATTCGATAATGCGGAAAAAGAGGACGGCATTAACCAGCGAGCTGAAAATAAGAGCGATCACATAAATCCACTGGCCGGCTTCAATGCCGCCGAGAAGCAGGTACCACTTACTAAAAAAACCGCAGGTCGGCGGTACACCGATCATGGCGAAGGCACCGACGGTAAACGCCGCCATGGTCAGTGGCATTTTCTGATAGAGGTTGGTCAGGTTCTCGAATTTCAGGCTGCCGGTCCGCCAGGCGATGGCGAGCGCCGCCAGGAAAAGGCAGAGGGTCATCAGCGCATCGTTGACGATATGCAGAACCGTTCCGGTCATGCCCTGTTCGTTGACCAGCCAGGCGCCACCGACCATATAACCGACCTCGGCGATGATGATATAGGTCAGCATCTTCTTCAGGTCGCGCTGGCCGAGAGCCAGGGCCGAAGCCGAAATGATCCCGATGGCCGCCGCCCAGACGATCACCGATTGCAGATCGGTTTCGTACATGGCAAAGCCGGGCGCGATAAACGAGAACATCAGGCGCAGCATCAGGTAGACCGTGACCTTGGTCATCAATGGCGCGATCATCACCCCGGCGCCGTTCGGCGCCTGCGAGTAGGCCATCGGCAGCCAGCCGTGCAGCGGGAAAAAGGCCATCTTGATCCAGAGCCCGATCAGGACAAAAGCGAGCGCCGTGCCAAGGGCGAAGGAGCCTTGCAGCGCCGGCAGGAATTGGGCGATATCGGCCATGTTCAGGGTGCCGGTCAGCAGGTAAAGATAACCGACCCCGAGCAGGTAGAAGGAGGCGCCGATCGACCCCATGATGATGTAATTGAAACTCGACAGTGGCGCCCGCCCCCGCCCCATGGCGATCAGGCCATAAGTGGTGATCGAGGTAATTTCGAGCAGCACGTAGAGGTTGAAGGCATCGGCGGTCAGAACCAGTCCCATCATGCCGGCGACCAGAATCAGGTAAAGGATAAAGAAGAGGTGTTGACGATCGGCGAGTTCCCGGTTCACCCACGGCAGGGCGGCGCAGGAAGCGACCAGGGCGACCACGGCGATCAGCAGCAGCATCATCCAGGAGAGCGGATCGATCAGCAGCTCGATACCCCATGGCGGCAGCCAGGCACCGACGGTGTAGCTGATTGGCCCGATTGCAAGAACCCGATTGAGTACAACCACCGCCAGAATGGACGATACCGTCAACGAGCCGAGAACGCAGGACGCCATAACGGCCCTGTTTTTGCGGCCGAAGATCCCGATAAAGAACGAGGTCAGGAGCGGCGCCGCCAGTATGTACATGTGCAGATTCGAATTCATCCGCCTTGTTCCTCGATCTTCTGCAGAATCTCATCTTCTTCGAGCGTACCGTACTTGCGATAGATCCGGATCATTACCGCCAGGGCAACGCCGGTGACGCTGACGCCGACGACGATGGCGGTCAGCATCAGAACATGCGGCAACGGGTTGACAATGGTGTTGACATCGACGCCATGCTTGATGACTTCGTACTTGTTGAGAATCGGAATTTTGCCGCCCGCCTTGGCCCCGGTCGAAACAAAAAAGAGAATAATCGCTGTCTGGAAGATATTCATGCCGATCAGCTTCTTGACCAGGTTGCGTTTGCCGATCATCGCGTAAAAGCCGATCATCATCAGGACAACATAGATCCAGTAGTTGTATTTCGCCACGATTTCAGCGGTCAGATGCTCCATCTACAGCCCCTCATCCATTTTACCGGCCGAAGCCATGTCCCAGTAGATCGAAACCATGATCATCATGACCCCCATGCCGACGCCGACCTCGACCAGGAAGATCCCGAGAGAGCGCCACTCGACCGGATCGAGCGGAATGACACCGGCCAGGGCCGAGTAGTCGAGGAACATCCCGCCAACAAAGGCGCAGAGCGCTGCGACTCCGGTAAAGATCAGGGCGCCGATGTTGGCCAGAACGATGTTGCTCCCCTCGCTCAGATACTCCTTGCTGAACGGCAGTCCGTAAGCGAGTCCGAGCAGGATCACCGAGGCGCCGAGAACGACGCCGCCCTGAAAACCGCCGCCGGGGCTGTAGTGCCCGTGGACGATGACGTACAGGCCATAGAGCTGAATAAACGGCACCATCAGACGGATCGCCGTTTCGATAATGATATCGCGCTGCGGAATCTGGTTGCGGGCTGAGTCGTAATCGATTCTCATGACTCATCCTCCTCGTCGTCGCGGCGCCGCAAAACAGCCATCACCGCGGTTCCGGCGCAGTAAATAACGACGAGCTCGAACATCGTGTCGTAGCCACGGTAATCACCGAGCACGGCGGTAACCAGATTCGGAACGTGCGTCTTCTCGACCGCCTCTTCAATATAGCCGACCGAAACATGCTGGTTGGGTGGTGAATCGACACTCCCCCATTCGGCAAAGTCGGCGGTACTGTAAAGCAGCAGGGCGCCGGTGACAAATGTCGCTACCAGGGCAAGAGCTTTCAATCCTTGCTCCTCCTTGTTGTCCGGAAAATCGCGGCGATAAAGAATATCGTACTGACGCCGGCGCCGACCGTCGCCTCGGTAAAGGCGACATCAACCGCTCCCATCTCGGCCCAGAGTAGACACATCAGGAAGCTGTAGGCACTGAAGATGATGGTCGCTGAAAGCAGATCTTTCACCTGGATCGCGGCGACGGCGCAGAAGACCACCAGGGTCAGAACCATGAGATCGAGCTGCCAGATCATGTGCGCACCTCTTTCTTCTTCTCCCACGGCTTGACCCCGACCAGCAGGGCCGCCTTGGTGATGGCGTGGGTTGCCGTCGGGCTGGCGATGAAGACAAAAACAATGATCGCCAGAACCTTGCAGCTGACCAGGATATGGCCAAACGTAAAATCGTGAAGATTATAGAGAGCAATCCCGGAGAGCGTCAGGATTGCCGCCAGGGTATCGCATTTGCCGGCCGCGTGCAGGCGGGCATAGAAATCGGGAAAGCGCAGAACACCGATCGTGCCGATAGCGAAAAAGAAGACGCCGCCGATCAGCAGGGCGGAAACAATCCAGTTCATATCAGTTCGCCTCCTCGGCGACTTCGTCTTCCATGAAGACCCGGTTGCTACGCCGGAAATACTTGCAGGCGCCAAGCGTCGCAATAAAGTTCAGCAACGCGTAGGCCAGGGCAATATCGACGAACATCGACATGTCTTCATAGATCAGACCGATCAGCAACAGGATGACCGTGGTCTTTGAGCCGATCATGTTGACCCCGACGATCCGGTCGAGCACGGTCGGGCCACCGATAACCCGCACCAGGGTCAGAACCATCAGCAGCACCAGCGAGGCACTGACAAACAGGAACATCGAACTCATTTCAGCACCTCCGGCTCGAGAGCGCGGGCAACCCGGCGCTCCATCTCGCCCGGCAGGCTCTCGGCGGCCGCGCCGGTCAGGGCATAAACGGTCATTTCATCTTCGTTAACGCTTACGGTGATAGTGCCCGGCGTCAGGGTGATCGACTGGGCAAAAGTAACCCTGGCAAACTGGGTTTTGAGTTTTGTTTTGAAGTGGATCAACTGCGGATCCATTTTCTTTTTCATCTGCGGATGCAGGACCAGATATGCAACCTGGAGGCTTGAGACCGTAATCTCCCAGAACAACCATGGCTGGTAAAGGATCAGGCCGATAGCCTGACGGAGATTGAGCCCGACCTTGCGCTCATGGAACAGCAGATGACTCGAAAACTGGGCAATCAAAAGACAACAGACCACTCCGAGAGAAAGATGGAACGGGTCGAACATCCCCGACAGCATCACCCAGAATGCGAGCATGATAAAGAATGTAAGAACTTTGGCCTGCATAGGTCTATTTCAGTCGGTCCGGCGGACACCCGGAAAGGGAGTGCCTCTCCTGTGAGTCATTAAATTCAACGTTTTGCACATAAGCAAGCGTCCATTTTTTAACACGGTTTGAACAATGTGGTCAAGCAATTCTGGGTCGGACTTCCGCCAAAGACAGGACCCTCCCTTGCAAACAGTCCCAACTCCTGTCATCATGAAGGCGAGCGGTTATCTTGAACAATAAAGAACGTTGTTTTACAGGAGAATGGTATGCAGGATAAAGTCACAGTCGCAGCCCTACAATTCAATATTAAACTCGGAATTATTGAAAATAATCTGGAGCAGGCGATCAACGGTCTGCGTCATGTCAGTGAACAGGGGGCCCGCCTCGCGGTGCTGCCGGAGATGTGGAGCACCGGGTACGATTACCGGCGCCTGGCCGAGCATGCCGCCGAAACCCCGCGGGTCCTCGATACCCTGTGCAAACTCTCGGATGAGCTCAACCTGGTCATCGTCGGCTCCCTGCCGGAGCAGGTCGGCGACAAGATCTACAATACGGCAACCGTCATCGATGGCGGCAAGGTCAAGGGGAGTTATCGAAAGCTTCACATGTTTTCAACGATGGGGGAAGACCGCTTCCTTGAACCGGGAGACAAGACTCTGGTGATCCCGACCTCGATCGGTCGGATCGGAGTTGCCATCTGCTACGATCTCCGTTTTCCGGAGCTGTTCCGCAAGATGGCCCTGGAGGGAGCCGAAATCATCTGTGTTCCGGCCGAATGGCCGTTTCCGCGCCAGGAGCACTGGCGCACCCTGCTCCGGGCCCGGGCGATCGAAAACCAGCTGTTCGTCGTCGCCGCCAACTGCTGCGGCCAGCAGGGCAAGCTTGAATTCTGCGGCATGAGCCTGATCCTCTCGGCCCGTGGCGAGATCCTCGCCGAAAAAGATGAGTGCAATACCGAGATCATTGCGACCATCGAACAGGACGAGATGGTCGCCTACCGCAAGCAGATCCAGTGCTACACCGACCGCCGGGGAGAGATTTACGGAACGTTGCCGTAAACCGAACACGGGCAAAAACACATAAAAAAGGGAGCGGAAATGAATTCCGCTCCCTTTTCCGTTTTCTGTCTCTTCAGGTTATTCCATACCACTCAAACCGATTATCGATTCTATCTACTCTTCGAGGCGTTCGGCGTCCTTGCGGAACTGTGGCGGGATATCTTCCATGCTGTTGGCAAACTGGAGTTGCCCGTTTTCGTCGGCATAAAGGTAGCGTGGTTCCGGCGTAGCGGCTGCCGCTGGCGCCGCTGCCGGCTGTTTATCAGAAATCACCTGTTCGACGGTTGTTGGTTCGGACGAGACGACCAGTCCGATCAGACGCTGGCGGAAATCGAGATAGAACTCCTGGGCGGCCTGCGTACCACCGGTCCTGAATTCGACCCGCAGCATGAACTGATCAAACGCCAGAAGCACGCAAAAAAAGATGATGACCCAGAAGATCGCCTTGGATGACTTGCTCATGGTTGATGATTCTCGGTGTTCAGCAAAAAAAATGCAACAGGGAAAACGAAAAAAGGGGCCAGGCCCCTTTTCCGAGAGAGCGCTGGCGATAAACTACGGATGGTGACTTGCCGCGAACAGAAGGCGATGAAGTGTCCGCGAGAGTTCCTGGTTATCTTCGCCTTTACCGTACATCTCTGTCAGGTTCGAAAAAACCCCCATGTAGTGATTGACCAGGCGTGGTTTATCGGTCGCCAGGTTGAAGACCAGATCTTCCTGGTCGCGCTGAATGAGCCGTGCATGTTCCTTGGCATGATCGAGCTCGAGAGAGCCCCCTTCGTACCAGAGGCGCGTCATCTTGTGGTTCTTGCCCAGCGTCCAGTTGGTGTCGACAATACCGAACCCTGACTGCTCATCAACATTCAGTCGATAGATCCCCAGACCCTGGACTTCACTGCAGGACAAGCCCTGTATCGTTGTCATCCGGCCGTCGACCAGCTCCAGATTAGCCGGGTCCATCAGTCGGGCCAGGATACTCAAGCTGCTGATGCCGCCATCGATCCAGGCTCCGGCCTTGCCGACAGCGCCGAGGGTCAGTTCGCCATTGAGATAATACAGATCGGAAAAGCAGGATTCAAAACCGAGGAGCCGCCCGACATCGAAGTTCCGCTCTTCGCGCTGCAGGACCCACCATTCAACTTCCCGGCCATAGGAGGCATGGAAAGCGGTGTAAAGGGGCAGCTTCCTGGTTTCGGCGGCGGTGCGCAGGGCATCCTCCTGCTCCGGACTGATACAGAGCGGCTTTTCGACAATCGCCACCCGATCCGCTTCAATCACTTTCATAACGACTTCAAAATGGGACTGGGTCGGTGTTGAAACCAGAAAAGCATCGGCCTTGGATCGGCTCAACATCTGCTCGAGATCTTCATAAAAATCGACACTCCCCGGCAGTTCCTCGGCCCGGGCCGGATTCAGGTCATGGGCATCGGTCAGGCTGATTCCCCTGGTATGTGAAATTGCCTGCATCTGGTAGTTGGCAATCTTGCCGATGCCGATAAGTCCGATTTTCATAGTACCCTCCCGTCGACTACTTGACATTTACGTCCGGCCGAGCTAACGGCCACAGAACATGAAAAGCTTTTAAAAGAGTATACAATTTTATGGAAATTGCCTATATTAATTTTTCCTTCTGCCGCAAACCGGTCAGATGAATTTGCAGCAAATATGTTCTCAGCGAAATAATCAAAGGGGATTGTGCCATGGGAATATTCAAACGCAAAACCGGTCAGCCAAACTCGGCAACGTCGGAACTGCAGAAGCAGGGGTCCGAACCGATCATTCTCAAACAATGCCTCTGTGCCGACGGCCACAACCTGATCTCCGGGCAGGCGACCTTCTCGGGCCACCCCGGCATCACTCTCAAGTTGCACAATGACCGCCAGGAAGGCCTGCTCTCGCTGAGCCCGATCATCGGCGACAAGGATCGTTCCTTTTTCGGAAACGACTGGATGGAGGGAGAAATCGTCAAAATCGGGTGCCCGACCTGCTCGGAGCCGCTGCCCGTTTACAACGAATGCTTCTGCGGCGCCGATCTGGTCGCCATGTTTACCACGAGTAAAAGCGACTTTGCCAACTGCATCGGCATCTGCCAGCGGATCGGCTGTACCCATGCCGAGATCATCAGCAATCACGACCTGCGGGTTATCAGTCGAAGCGGCGCTTTTGACAAAGGGACCGATCTCTACGGGCGCGTTTAAACTCCATCACACCCTCAGTATAAGCGCAAAGCGGGCTGGCCAAAAAGGCCAGCCCGCTTTTTTGTAGCTCATCGCAGATTTTAGTGAATATAAAATTTGACTCCCCCTTTCGGCAAGTTCAGGACAGGCAAAAACCGTCAGGAGCACGCCGTTCGATTCCGCCGGTCTTGATTGATTGAACAGGGAGACTGCTAGTGGGGGACACTTCCCGAAGTTCAGGGACGTGTCCCCCTGAAGACTGAAAACAGGAAGAACCGCCGGGTCCCGGCCCGGTAGCCGGGTTCATTTCTTTATTGAGCGATAAAGAAACGAACCAAAGAAACCGCTCCCTTGCAGGGGGCTTTTTCGTGCGGTCTGGATTGTTTCTGTTCAATTGTGTTGCCGGGGAGTTTGCCTTGAGGCAAACGCAGTCCGTCTCCGTGGCGGTTGCGGTTGGGCTACGGTTCAGTGAACGCGCGAGCGGCAGCGAACTCAAGAGCAACGGGGGTGAGTCAAAAGCTTCAATGGATTACTCCTTCGTCTACTTCAGCGAGCTCAGTACAAGACAACTCAGAAGAGGCGATCGGAGTCGAAAAACTGACGGGGTGAGTCAAAGGCTTTGCTTTTTAAAGTATTGAGATTTGTTCCTGATTCTCTCTGCCAACTTACAGCTTAAAACTTACAGCTGTCTTTTTTTTGCTTCTCTTATTTTTGTTTGTTCGAAAACCGTCTTAATCGTCCTCTCTATCTGCAGTCGCTCCGGACTGTCTCTTCTTGTGCCGGAGCTGTTGAATCACCGGACCGGTGACGCAGCGAGAGCATTCACCCTGCAGGGTTGAATGGGTAATATGATAGTCGTGATCAAGCATCTGCTCAATTTCACCGATAATATCTCCCTGACGCAACCGATAATCGGGAAGAATATCGATATGCGCCGACAGGGCTGTGATATGCGAACAGATCGACCAGACGTGAACATGATGGACATCATTAACCCCGTCGACCGAACACATCCGTTCGACAACCTCATTCACCGAAATGCCGCGCGGTACTCCCTCGAGCAGGATATGCGAGGCTTCTCGAATAATCCGGAATGATCCCCAGCCGATAATCAGGGCGATCACCCCCGAGATAATGGCATCGACGACAAACCAGCCGGTGTAGAGCATGATCACCCCGCCGATAATCACCCCGACCGAAGCGATGGCATCGCCAATGACATGCAGAAAGGCGCTGCGGACGTTGAGGTCATCATGCGAATGACCGTGTAAACGGGTCGCCGCCACCAGGTTGGCGATCAGCCCGATCACGGCAATGACAAACATCTCCTTGCTCTTGACCGCCTCCGGGTGGGCAAAGCGACCCCACGCCTCGTGCAGGATGCCGCCGGCGATAAAGAGCAGGGTGCTGCCGTTGATCAGCGAGGCAAAAACCTCGGCCCGGTGCCAGCCGTAGGTTCTTTCATCGTCGGCCGGGCGGTTGGCGAGGTAAATTGCCATCAGCGACAACACCAGGGCGAACAGATCCATGAAAACATGGGCGGCATCGGAGAGCAGGGCCAGCGAGTTGGTCCACCAGCCACCGATCGCCTCGGCCAGCAGGGTGACTGTGGTCAGTACGATCGCAAAGATAAAGCCGCGGGTAATGCCGCGGTCGATATCGGGCTGGTGATCGTGACCGTGTTGATGGTCGTGGGAATGAGTGTCGGCCATAAAACATCCTTTTTCAGGCAGTTGATTTCAATATTAGACCGAACCAGTCATCAAATCAAATACAGCCGGTAAAAGAGTCGTGATTTTTTATCAGCCCTGTGATAAGTTCTGGACGATTTTACAAGGAGAAGACGATGTCCGATACGATTTTTGATGTCATAATTATTGGTGGCGGACCGGCCGGACTGACCGCCGGTCTCTACACGTCACGCGCCAAGTTGAAAACCCTGCTGTTCGAACGGATGATTATGGGTGGCCAGGTGATGACGACGACCAAGGTCGAGAACTACCCCGGTTTCCCCGGCGGCATCGACGGCCCCGAATTGATGATGCGCTTTCAGGAGCACTGCCAGGAATTCGGCCTCGAGGTTAAAACCGGCGAAGCCGAGGCGCTGGTCGAGAACGACGGGATCAAGACCCTGACCGTCGACGGCGAAGACTATCAGGCCCGGTCAATTATAATCACCACCGGCGCCGAGCCGAGCAAGCTCGGGGTTGAAGGTGAAGCTTCATTTGTCGGTCGCGGGGTCTCCTATTGTGCAACCTGCGATGGTGCTTTCTTTCGCGATGTCGAGGTAGCAATTATCGGCGGCGGCGACACCGCGGCGGAAGAGGCGCTCTTCCTGACCCGCTTCGCCAGCAAGGTCTACCTGATCCACCGTCGCGACGAACTGCGTGCCACCAAAATCCTACAGGATCGCATCCATGCCAACGAGAAAATCGAGGTACTCTGGGATACCGTTGTCGCCAGGGTCGATGGCGATAACTCCGGTATGACCTCGATCGCCCTGAATAATGTCAAAACCGGGGAAGAGCGCGATCTGCCTCTGGCCGGCATGTTCGTCGCTATCGGCGTCACCCCGAAGGCGCATTTTCTGACCGAAATTCTCGAGCTTGATGATGACGGCTACATCCTGACCGACGCCGAGTGCCGAACCTCGATGCCGGGCGTCTTTGCCGCCGGCGATGTCCGCAAGAAGATTCTCAAGCAGATCGCCACCGCGGTCGGCGATGGTGCCGTCGCGGCGATCATGGCCGAGAAGTATCTCGACGGGTTTGTCGAATAATCCCGTCTCCGGCAAAATTTATAGCGACCCTTGCGGGTCGCTTTTTTTATGCAATACTCTCAACTGTTGTTGTTAATCCTGTCTACAGTGAGGGGGGAATATGCTCGCAAAGGTCCTGTCCGGGGCTTTGCTGGGGATCGATGCCTATCGGGTCGAGGTCGAGGTCGACATCGCTCAGGGGCTGCCTCAGTTTGCCACCGTCGGTTTGCCGGAGGGTGCGGTCAAGGAGAGTAAAGACCGGATCAAGTCGGCGATCAAGAATTCCGGCTACGATTTTCCGTCGCGCCGCATCACGATCAATCTTGCCCCGGCCGATATCCGCAAGGATGGCGCCGCTTTCGACCTGCCAATGGCGGTCGGGCTTCTGATGGCATCCGGTCTGATCAAGTCGGGTCGCGACAAGAATTACCTGCTGATGGGTGAACTTTCCCTCGATGGCCGGATCAAACCGATCCGCGGCATTCTCCCGGTCGCCGTTACCGCCCGCAACTGGCCGATCGACGGCCTGATTGTGCCCCGTGAAAATGCCCGCGAAGGGGCACTGGCCGACGGGCTGCCGGTCTTCGGTGCCGAATCGCTCGGTGAGGTCGTCGATTTTTATGCCGGTAAAAAGGAGTTGACGCCGACCCGGGTCGACCCGCAAGAGCTATTTACCGCCGCGCTTGCAAAAAACGAGGATTTCGCCGAAGTCCGCGGCCAGGAACACACCAAGCGTGCCCTCGAGATCGCCGCGGCCGGCGGACATAATCTGCTGATGGTCGGTTCCCCCGGCAGCGGCAAGACCATGCTGGCCCGGCGACTGCCATCAATCCTGCCGTCCCAGAGTTTCGATGAAGCACTCGAAACAACCAAAATCCACTCCATTGCCGGCCTCCTGCCACAGACCGATGCCCTGGTCGCCCACCGGCCGTATCGATCGCCGCATCACACCATATCCGATGCCGGCCTGATCGGCGGCGGCGCCATCCCGCGGCCTGGTGAGGTGTCGCTGGCTCACAACGGCGTGCTTTTTCTCGACGAACTTCCGGAATTCAAGAAGAATGTCCTCGAGATGTTGCGCCAACCGCTTGAGGATGGCCAGGTCGGCATCAGCCGGGCGGCAATGAGCCTGACCTATCCGGCCTCGTTCATGCTGATTGCGGCGATGAATCCCTGTCCATGCGGCTACCTCGGCGACAGCCAGCACGACTGCAACTGCACGCCGCAAATGATTCAGCGCTACCGGACCAGGCTTTCCGGACCGCTGCTCGACCGGATTGACCTGCATGTCGACGTACCGCGGGTACCGCACAAGGATCTCGCCGACCCGATCGACGGTGAGGGGAGTGCCGATATTCGTGACCGGGTCGACCGGGCCCGGGGAATTCAGCGGCAGCGCCTCGCTCCGTTCGGTCTGCACGCCAACGCAGCAATGCAGCCGCGGCACATCCGCCGTTTCTGTGAACTCGACCGGGACGGGGAGATCCTCCTTGAACAGGTCACGGAAAAACTCGGTCTGTCAGCACGCAGTTACACCCGTATTCTCAAGGTTGCTCGAACCATCGCCGATCTTGCCGGAAGCGAACGGATCGAAACAATGCACCTAGCCGAGTCGATTCAGTACCGCTGCAATGATCGTGCGTTAAGCTGAACCGCATAAAAAATATAGTTGTGATTTCTGCTGTTTTCTTGCAAAAGGGGTCTGATTCCGCTTAAATTACCTTTAAGTGTATTTTTTGCAATGGAGTGTAGATGACCCTTGATCCCCTGATCATACTGGCCGCCATGGCGGTTGTCCTCATCGGTTCACTTATCGGCGGCCGCGTTGCGGCTCGACTGCATGTACCACGTGTGACCGGTTACCTTTTGATCGGGCTGTTCGCCGGCCCCTCTTTTGCCGACCTTTTTGGCCTGCCTTACGCCATCACTCCTCAGGCCCTTGAGGAGCTGCAGCTCCTCACCGACATCGCACTGGTGTTGATTCTGGTCACCATCGGCGGTCAGTTCCAGACTGAGAACTTGCGGCGCTGGCGCAAACGAATCGTCTATTTTTCGCTCGGTGAAATCGGTCTGACCTTCGCGGCCGTTGCCGTCGCGACCTTTTTCTGTAATCTGTTATTCCTCAAGTTTTCGGTCAGCGGGCTGTCTCTGGTTCAAACCTCTTTCTATTTTTCAATCTTTCTCGGCATCATAAGCATTGCCACGGCACCGGCTGCGACCCTCATGGTTATCCGGGAATATGAGGCTGAAGGGCCGTCAACCAGCGCTATCCTGACCCTGGTCGGCCTCAACAATTTTATCTCGATTTTTGCTTTCGCCATTGCGGCGCACCTTCTGCTTCACCCGACCAGTGATCTCGGCCTGCTTCTGGTCAACCTGTTCGGACCGTTGATTCTCGGCAGCCTGACCGGATTCATCCTTTCGGTCTGGGCGCAACGGCTTGAGCTCTCAAGCGAATACAAAATCATCATTCTCGGCGGTGTCACCACCTGCGCGGCCGTCAGCCACTGGCTCAAACTCGACCCGCTCTTAACCGGTCTCGCCATGGGTGTCGTTCTGGCCAACAGCTCACCGCGCTGGCATCTGATGCGCGACGCCCTGCGTGAAGTCGATTATCCACTGTACGTTGCCTTTTTTGTTATCGCCGGTGCGAACCTGCATATCGAAACGCTAAGCCATATCGGTATCATCGGCATTTCCTACGTTGCAGCCCGGACCATTGGCAAGATTCTCGGTTCGATCTGGGGTGCTCGCCTCGGCAGATTCCACCGCGATATGGGATTCAATGTCGGGCTCTCACTGCTCGCCCAGGCCGGAGTCGCGATCGGTCTGGCGAGTTCGCTGGCCAGCGAATGGCCGGACGGCGGGGCGCTGCTGCAAACGGTAGTTCTTGGTTCGGTTATTGTTTTTGAGCTGGTCGGTCCGCTGGCGGTTCGGCATGGCCTGGTCAGGGCCGGCGAAGTGCCGATCCTCTCCCTGCTGCAGAAAAAGGCGCCGATCGGCACCGTCGAGGGGTTGCACAACGTCGTTCATCATTTCCGCGGGTCCCTCGGCATGCCGGAGGGGCATCGGCTCGACGACCCGGGCGACATTATGGTCAAGCACATTATGCGCCGTAATGTCGAAACGATCCGCAATAACACGCCGTTCAACGAAATGCTCAACCTGATTGCACACAGCCGTTATGATTGCTTCCCGGTGGTCGATGAGAGGAGCCATTTTATCGGGATGATCGATTATACCGAGATCCGTAACCTGCTGTTCGAGCCGTCCCTGGCCCGGCTGGTGGTCGCCAGCGACCTTGCGGCTCCGGCCCATCATGCCATCGAGCCGGAACAGACCTTGCGCGAAGCGATGCAGACCCTGCAGCTCCACCAGAATATCAGCTACTTTCCGGTGATCGACCCGGAAGAACCGGAGCACCTGCTCGGCATTCTCAGCCAGAACGATGTGCTGGCGGCCTTCCGGCGAAAAGAGATCGATTGATCTAATAAATGATTCCTGCCCCTGCCTGGAACAGAATAAAAAGGGCGGCTCCAATAATGGGCCGCCCTTTTCAACTTTTATGGAAGAACTGGTTACTTCAGTCGCTCTTGCGCCTTTTTCGCTTCCGGGGTGTTCGGATAATTTTTTTCTACCTTCTTGAGCAGTACTACTGCCGTCTCATTATCACCAAGGGCCTGAAAGGCAAGAGCCTGCTTGAGTTGAGCTGACGCCGCTTTGGCGTGCTTCGGGTATTTCTGCAAAACATCCTGGAACTGCAGGATGGCATTTTCAAACTTCTTCTCACCGTAATAGGCTTCGCCGATCCAGTAGGTCGCATTGACCGCCAGGTCATGTTCCGGGTATTTCTTGAGGAAAGCCTGCAGTTGCTGGCGCCCGTCGGCAAAGGCGGCATCCTTCTGGATCAACCTGAGCGCCGCTTCGTATTCGGAAGCCGGATCGGCCTCCGCCGCAGCCGGTGCAACCACAGCTGCCGGCGAGGGAGCCTTTTCAAGATTGGTCAGCCGTTTCTCAATTGCCGAAAATTTGAGCTCCATTTCACTACGGACCATGTTGAGCAGTTCGTGCAGTTCCTTGCGGGTATGCTCGAGATCGTCATAGGTGCCGCGCAATTTCTGCAACTCGACCCGCAGGGCATCGAGTTCAGCCTGCTGCTCGGCAAGTTGCCGGGTCAGGGTTTCAACCTGCGCGGTCTCTCCGGTTCCACCGCCGATGGTCGCCTGTTCTACCGCATCGAGCCGGCGCTTCATTTCCTCCAGATCACGTTCAACCCGGGAAGCGGCGTCAGCAGTGAAAACACCTGAAAACAGAAACGGCAACAAAAATAATGCGATCAGAATCTTTTTCATCTCATCCTCTTGCCAGCATCTCTGAACTGTTGGGAACACAATATCTCTTCGTAAAGTATAAAGGCCGCGACATCTCTGTACGCGGCCTTTACAACAAACATAAGCGAACTCTTAATTGGCAACAAATTCAGCGCGCCGGTTCTTGGCCCATGCCTCTTCATCATGACCCGGGTCAAGCGGCTTTTCCTCACCGTAGGAAATAGTCGACATCCGCGAAGCCGGAACTCCAAGTGTTGCCATATAGTTCATCGCGGCCTGGGCACGACGCTCGCCGAGAGCCAGGTTGTACTCATCGGAACCACGCTCATCACAGTGTCCCTCGATCCGGACCTTGAGGCCGGAAAGAGCTTTCAGGACCTCGGCATTCTGTGCAAGTGTGCGCCGGGCCTTCGGCTTGAGCACATACGAATCAAAGTCGAAATGCACCCGGGTCAGATCAGAAACGGTGTAGGTGACCTCTTCAACCACCTTCTCCTCAGTAACTGCTCCGGTATTCGTGTCGGTACTCTGGGTCTGCTGGCTTGAAGTCGTGGTGTCCTGCTCCTGCTGGGCCGGGGTCATGGCACAACCGGTTGCCAGAAGGGAGGCCAGTGCAACAATCAAAACAAAACGCATAACATTAATCTTTTTCATTGTCCGCTCCTCTTTAATAACGCAGTAATCTGTAATCGCACCCGGAACGATACCACGCCCCGTTAACGTAAAACATTTGAATGAGCAGTAATTATACAGAACCTGCCTGAAAAAACAACCCACTTACCGTCGCGGCGACCAGGCCGGGTGTTGGGCGGCTCCACCGGGCGGTGAAATCCGGCGGCTGCCGGTGCCGTCTTCGCGCATCATGTAGATCGCCCGGCTTCCATTCTGATCCGATGAATAGACGATAAACCGGCCATCCGGGCTCCAGCGCGGATGCTCCTTGTTGCCGGCGCCGAAGGTCAGGCGCCGTTCATCGGTGCCGTCGGCCCGAATCGTATAGATATCAAAAACGCCCCCCTGTAATCGACTGAAAGCAATCACGTCCTTTTCTGGATTCCAGGCCGGAGTCGCATTATACTTGCTGTTGCGGGTGAGACGGCGCGCCGATTCATCACCGATTTCGGCGATAAAGATATGCGGATTGCCGAGGCGATCCGACATGAACGCGAACTGCTCGCCGTCCGGAGACCAGCCCGGGTTGATGTCGATGCCCCAGGATCGGGTC
>PKUH01000083.1 GCA_002869615.1 Desulfuromonas sp.
TGTTGCGAGGGAGCGACCATGCCAGTTCGAGACCGGCCGAAAGCTCACGACTTGCAATATCATCCCACTGCAGTTCCGAAAGGATATTCGGGTTTGTTCCGCCAAGATGACCGGCAATATTCCAATCGAGTTGATCCTGACGCTGACCGGTCAAAAGCTCAAGCGAGGCGGTGAATGCCGACGATGCCGCCGGCCAACCGGCAGAAACCAGAGAAGTTGCAAAGAGCAGAAATGCAGATTTCACGAAAAACTTTATCATTGTCTTTCCTCTTAAATATTCTAACAAAAAAAACACTTACCAGTTAATACATCATTTAATTCGAATATTATTGATAAATTGCCCGTTCTTTTTCAGGATAAAATGCAAGTTTATATTAATAAATACTTACATAGCTAAATATTTCCAGATACTTATATTAAACATACACATTTGAATAACTTTGATTTACATAAGGACAGTTTTTAAATATAATGCTGTTTTATTTCAATGAAGGCACAAAATGCAATCAGGGCAATATGCAACCAGAAATAAATCATGACAATCAGTATCGGCAATGCCAGTCTCCAGCTGCCAGGACAGAAACACCCTGGTGCTTTGCCGGTGTACTTGATCGACTCGAAGAAGGTGTTCTCATCATCAGCACAGCACTCCCTGGCATTACATATTGCAACACCGCCGCTGGTGAAATCCTGACGATCTGCGATATCAATCTTGACTTTGACGACATCAAAACTTTTCTTGAAACCAAAGGTATCGACCTCTTTCAAACCGATAACCAGCAGCAAAGGACAATCTTGCACCGAAATCGTATCCTGGCGTTAAACCTCACTTCCCTGCCAGACCGAAGCCTGTTCATCCAGATCAAGGATATCACCGAACAGAAGCGCCTGGAGTCAATCGCACAAACCGTTAACACCATGGATAATCTCGGGTTCATCTTCTCCGGGATTCGCCACGAAATTGGTAATCCGCTCAATTCCATTAAAATGACAAACAGCGTCCTGCAGAAGAATCTTGAAACATTTACGCGGCAAGATATCAGCCGTTATATTGACCGGACGACATCAGAAATTGCCAGGATGGAGTATTTGCTGAAATCCCTGAAAAATTTCAGTATGTATGAAAAGGTAGACTGTTCTCCGCATCGTCTCGAAAAATTCCTGACGACACTACTCGGACTGATCAAACCTGATCTGCAACAGAAAAAGATTGCGATCGACTGCGATCTCCCACCGAACCATCTTAAAGTCAGCATTGACCCTCGGGCCCTGCACCAGGCAACTCTCAATATTATTACAAACGCAGCAGACGCTTTACTCGGACACCCTGAACCACTCATTTCGATCAAGGTCGAACTCGACAAAAATGAACAAATCGTCTGGTTAAAAATCAATGACAATGGCTGCGGAATGTCCGGAGAGCAGATAAAAATGTTGTTTCAACCCTTCTACACCAACAAGCCCCACGGCAATGGACTGGGGCTGGTAATCACCAGAAAGCTGCTGACCATGATGCAGGCCAGCCTTGAAATATCGAGTGAGATTGGCCAGGGCAGTTGTGTCCGCATTGGGCTGCTATTAGCCGATGATATTAATCAGCAAGTTGTCGCAAACGACAACCGGCAGATGTTTGAACCGATAAAAGGATGACAGCTATGCATACGATATTAATCGTCGATGATGAAAACCCGTTTTTGCTCAGCCTGAAAGATGGCCTTGCCTCTCACAATGACCAGCTCAACATCCTGATGGCCAACGACGGAGAAGAAGCGGTCCGCATAATTCAGAGGAATGAAATTGATCTGCTGGTTACCGATCTGAAATTACCGATCATGGACGGTTTTGAACTGCTTGCTTACATCAACAGCAACAATCCTTACATGCCGGTGATTGTGATGACGGCATTCGGAACCTCGGAAATCGAGGAGCAGCTTTCCGACATCAACGCACTGCATTACCTCGAGAAACCTCTCGACTTCGACATGCTTGTGCAAACCATCGATGCGGCGCTGACCAAAGATACCAACAGCTATATTCGAGGCATTACTCTCTCGACATTTCTACAGTTGATCCATATGGAGAATAAAAGCTGCAGTCTGTCAGTACATTCGCGTGAGGAGTCAGGTGAACTTCATATCGAAAATGGCGAGATGATCCACGCATCTTCAGGTGAGTTGACCGGCAAGGAAGCTGCTCTCAGGATCATCGGCTGGGACAATACCGAAATCGAGATGAATGCGAGTTGCCAAAGTGAAAATCGTTCGATTTCCGACCCGATCGGTTTTATTCTGATGGAAGCCCACCGGATCAAGGATGAAAACAACCTGACCAGAACTGATGACCGTCCATCATCGGCCTCACTGATCGCCGACAATATTCCTGTCGCCCAACAGGAATCATCCCTGCTCAGGTTCCTTAAAAATTGCAGCGATATCAAGGAATATGCAATTTTTAACGAAGGCAACCATCTTGAACAGATCAGCACCACGCCCTGCAGTCTGGCCAATCTCGACCCGGCCTACTACCTTTCGACCTGTTCCTCTGCAGGCAGCCTTTCAGGAGAAAGCAAATTGAACTATCTGCTGTTCACGACCAGCGATAATCAACGTTATATGATTCTCGGTTGGTGGAGCCAGCGCGCCATCCTTTCCCTGCGCAGTACTGCCCAACCGACGAAGCTCTACCTGGAGTTGCAATCGATCATGGAAAAAGAGATCAGCACCCATTACCGAAGAGGCCCCGATGCAACAACTCATTAAGGATATGAAGGCGATTCCAGGTGTTATCGGCGCCTGCACCTACCGGTCGAAAGATGGAATCACCTATAACAATCTACCCTCCCTGTTTCGTGAGGATCGACTGCATCAAACCGCCAAGCATCTTGCAAAAATCCACGCGTCCGGTCGACTCAACTTTCCGGAGCTGATCGAAACATTGGTCCATTATGATGAATCGATAGTTGTTTTTCGCCAAATTGATCTGGATGAGCATCTCATTACGATTTGTGACCCCGGAATCAATATGAGCCTGTTGTCAATGTCACTGAATCTCGCCATCGAGAATATTCCACATAAGAAAGCACCCACCGAAACGCAAATTAAAGCACAGGGCACCGACAAAGCGGCACCTGACATCCAAAAGCTGATGAACAAGGGACCGATGGCGCAACCGCTGCAGGCGATGCTAAAGCTTCTGACAAAGATAATCGGACCGATGGCAAAAATTATTTTTGAAGATTCTGTGGCTCGATGGGTCGAGAGCAGTGAAAACAACCGGGGGAGCCTTTCGAAGCTCCTTGAAATCATCTGCCAGGAGATTGGCGATAACGAAAAAAGTGAAGAGTACAGAGCGCTTGTCCGACAGAAAATGACATCCAAAAACAGGAAGCAAAAGGACTCATGAGAGTGAGTAACCTGGTACGTGCTGTTGCAGATATCGAGGAAATCGAAAACTACGTTCTTGTTGGACAAAATGGCGAAATCATCGCACCCGACATAAAAAACCGGGATGACATCGCTTCGTTGGTGACCCACTGCAACCTCGGGGCATCCCGAATCAGGGAAATTATCGGTTTCAGCCGCCTTGAGCAACTCACTTTCAATCGGATCGATAATCGTAATTTCTTCATATTCCCGGCTGTTGATTCACATCTCGGCATCCAAAAGATCGCCGGAGTCGACAGTGAACGGTTAGCAAAAGAGATTACAGTAATAATTAACGATCTGGGCAGCATTGTCTGAAGATGCAGTTTATTACCGGAGACATAAAATGACTGAAAATCGACTCCTCCTGACCCTGATGGCACTATTTATTTTAATGGTAAGCTCCATTGCGCCGGCGGCACAGGACCTTGATGAATTTGATATCAAATCAAAAAAAACCGCTGAACGCTGTGCCGAAGAGATTGTCGATCAGTTTGAACTTCTGCTGACCGGCGGCCATCTGACCATGGCTCAGCTGTTTGACACATTTTATATTCCGATCCCGGGAACCGATCCACAGAAGTTCCATACGCAATATGACAAGTTGACCGATGGCATACTCCGCCCGATTCTCGATAAATATCTTGAATCCGAATCACGATTTATTTTTGTCGTCGCCGTCGACCGTAACGGCTATCTGCCAACACACAACTCGAGATACTCTCAACCGATGACTGACGACAATGATCACAACACCAAATGGAACCGGACAAAAAGAATTTTCAATGACCGTACCGGATTGGCCGCGGCCCGCAACCGGGACCCGTATCTGTTGCAGCGTTACAGCCGGGACACCGGTGAAATCATGACTGACCTGTCAGTACCAATATTCATCAAAAAAAGACATTGGGGCGCTCTACGCATCGGTTACAAAAAATAACAACCCTTTAAATATCGAAGCAGGGAGGAATTAATGTTTAATCGGATGGGAATCAAAGTGGCCGTCATGGTCAACCTTGTGCTGTTGATCGTTATTGCAGCCGGCTCTTATTACATCATCACCCAGCAGAGTAACAGCCTTGAAAATCAACTTCTCGAACGGGGAAAAATTGAGTCAATTGTTGGCGCCAAGCTGGTTGGCAAGGTCATTGAAGAAGCCATCGATAACGGCGTTTTCAGCGTTAAAGACGCATTTGATAAAGCCTATGAGGAAATCCCGGGTTTTGATCCGCCAAAGTACCACACCAAGTATGACTTCTATCTCGACAAGGCAATCCTGGCCATGGAGGATGAGTTCCTCAAAGATGAAAGCGTCGTCTATGCCGTCACCGTCGACACCAACGGTTACCTGCCGACGCACAACACCCGCTACCAGAAAGCGATAACCGGCGACCAGAAAAAGGATCTCGTCGGCAACCGGACCAAAAGAATATTCAATGATCCGGTCGGCATCAAGGCAGCCCGTAATACAGAGGAAGCATACCAGCAGGTCTATTATCGCGATACGGGTGAAGTGATGTGGGATATTTCATCGCCGATCTATGTAAAAGGGAACCACTGGGGTGGCTTCCGGATCGGGTTCTCACTTGAAAAGACCATTGCTGCGCAAGCGAAGCTCAAGACAACCCTGATTACGATCATGGGTGTGATCTTGATCATTTCGCTCATATCTGTATTTGTCGTGGTCAGCCATTCGATGCGTCCGCTTGAAGAATTCACCGAGATCGCATCCGATCTCGCCGACGGAAAAGTCGACCGAAAAATCGAATCAAAATCGAACGATGAAATCGGCCGGCTCGCCGATGTTCTTGAACGACTCCGGGTCAGCCTCAAGGTAGCAATGGAAAGGTTGAACAGACAGCAATAAATCCTGTAGCTTCTTTGGCAGGCGTGAGATAACGCAATAAAAAATGTTCTTCGCAGATGAGAGTGAATACAGCATTAGACTCCCCCTTCAGCTGACTCAGGACAGGCAAAAAGAGTCAGGTAGGGAGGACACGATCCGACTTTCAGGGAAGTGTCCCCTGAAGACTGAAGATAATAAATCCGCGCGGTCGCGGCCGCGCACTCCGCCATACTCTTTTATTGAGCCATAAAAGAGTATGCAGAAAACGGCTCCCTGGCCGGGGGCTTTTTGTTCCGACTTAAATATTTCTGTTCAACTGTGCTATCAGGGAGTTTGCCTTGAGGCAAACGCAGTTCGACTCCGTGGCGGTTGCGGTCGGGCTGCGGTGCAGTGACCGTGCTG
>PKUH01000084.1 GCA_002869615.1 Desulfuromonas sp.
GCGGTCTGCGAAATCACATCGGGCGGAGTCAGGGCGGCGCCGATGACAAAACCGCAGAGCAGTGCGTACTTGCGGTTTTTTGATAGCCACTTGTAGTCGACAACCCCGAGCCGGGCGAGGAAGAAGATGACGATAGGGAGCTCGAATACGAGCCCGAAAGCGAGCAGCAGTTTGCTCGACAGGGCAAGATACTCGCCCATCGACAACATCGGGTTGCTGACGCCGCTGCCGATGCCGTAATCGATCAGGAATTTGAAGATCGTCGGGAAGACAAAGAAAAAGCCGAAAAAGGTACCGGCGGCGAAGCAGAGAGAGCTGGCCGTGACAAACGGGAAGATGTATTTCTTTTCGTGATTATAGAGACCGTGGGCGACGAAGGCCCAGAGCTGCCAGAAAATGATCGGTAGTGAGATGAGCAGACCGGCCAGCGCCCCGATTTTGAGATAGGTGAAAAACGGTTCGGTCGCCTTGATGAAAACCAGCGAATTCCCTTCCGGCAGCGCTGCCCGAACCGGTTCGGAAATGAACTGAAAAAGCTGCTCGGAGAAGCCGTAACAGGCGAGAAAGGCGATAAACCACGCGGCCGCTGCAATCATCAGCCGTTTGCGCAACTCCTCAAGATGTTTGGTCACAGGGAGCTGTTCATCGCTCATCGTCGGTTTCGTTCCCTTCGTCGTCTGTCGTTTCAGTGTCGTCGTTCCGGTTTAGCTCGACGATTGGCGGCGCCCCGTTTTTTTTGACGACGCCGTCCGGCAGCTTGCCGTCAGTCGGCGGAATGTCTTTGTTGGCGTTCTGGTACGGATCATAAGAGGGGTCGGGCGGGGTCATTTTACCGCGATCGAGGATCTGATCACGGATGTCGGCCTGGCGGACTTCCTCGTTGAACGATGACTTTAATTCATCGGTTGCCTTTTTGAATTCGTTGAAACCGCGGCCAAGGGCGCGGGCGATATCGGGAAGGCGCTTCGGCCCGATAACAATCAGGGCCAGGGCCAGGATGACCAGAAGTTCCGGAAAGCCGATGCCGAACATAGTTTCTCCATCTGACGGATCTCATTAAGCCGCACGAAACGGGTGAGCAGAGGATAGCGGCTAAAGCCAGTAGTGTCAAGGGCTAAGGCTGGATAAGGGTTTGACATATCAGGGTTTTTACACTAGACTACGGCCTTCCGATTTGCCGAGGAAAGGTGTCATGGAACTCTACGAAACCAAAAAAGAAATCCGCCGGCTGCTGGACGAGAAAGACGCCCTGCTGCTGGCCCATAATTACCAACGTGACGAAATCCAGGAAATCGCCGATATCGGTGGCGATTCACTCGCCCTGGCGATGGCGGCGGCCGAAACCGACAAGAGTGTCATCGTCTTCTGCGGGGTCCATTTCATGGCCGAAAGCGCCGCCATCCTTTCGCCGGAGAAGACGGTGCTGCTGCCGCGCCTCGATGCCGGCTGCCCGATGGCCGACATGGTCACCGCCGATGGCCTGCGCGAGCTCAAGGCCAAACACCCGGAGGCGACGGTTGTCACCTATGTCAACTCATCGGCGGCGGTCAAGGCCGAAAGCGATATCTGTTGTACCAGCTCGAATGCGGTCAATGTTGTCAACTCGCTCGATGCCGAAGAGGTACTGCTGGTGCCGGACCGCAACCTCGGCCAGTACATTGCCGACCGGACCGACAAGACCTGCTATTTCTGGGACGGCTACTGCCCGACCCACGAACGGCTCGAGGTTGCCGATATCGAACGGGCGAAAGCGGATCACCCGGATGCCCTGTTCATGGCGCACCCGGAATGCCCGCCGGCGATCCTCGCCATCGCCGATCACATCTGCTCAACCAGCGGTATGTACAGTTATGCCAGCCAGAGTGATGCGAAAAAATTCATCGTCGGCACCGAGATGGGTATCCTGTACCGCCTGCGCAAGGAAAACCCGGACAAGGAATTCATTCTGCCGACGACGAAGCTGATCTGTCCGAACATGAAGCTGACCTCGCTCGACGATGTGCTGCATGCCCTGCAGACGATGTCGCCCCAGGTGACGGTGCCGGAGGATGTCCGGATTAAAGCGAAAACATCACTCGACCGGATGCTGGCTGTACCGCGAGATTGATTGACTGATCTAATCCTGAACTGGGCGTGTCCGATCGAGATGTCGGGCACGCCTTTCTTCTTTGGGGCTTGCGATGTCCGAGAATGAACAACGCATAGAGGCGAGACACGCGACGCTACAATCGGTCGCGGAAGGTTTTGCCGCGCATCGGCATCTTGAGGTGCATGGTCTGACCAACCCGGTCGCGGCCCGACTTCTCGCCGAGCTGCTGAAAACAGCCGAGCGGACGATAGCGGTCCTCGTCGCTGACCAGAAAGAGGCGGCGAAACTGGCGGCCGACCTCTCTTTCTTTCATAATCCGGACGAAATTGTCATCCTGCCGCATTGGGAGGTCGGGCCGTACGATCCTCTAAGCCCGCACCCGGAAGTTGAGGCGGAACGGGTCGCGACCCTGGCGGCTCTGCATGCCGGCTCGGCCCGGGTTGTCGTTGTGCCGGTCCGGTCGTTGCTGCAGCGGGTCATGCCGCGCCCGGTTCTCGATCAGCTTGCCTTTCACCTGGTTGTTGAGGAGGAGTACCCGCGGCAGGACTTGAAGAACCGGCTGCTCGGTCTCGGCTACCAGCCGGTGCCGATGGTTGAGGATCGCGGCACCTTTTCCCTGCGCGGCGACATCCTCGATATCTATCCGGCGGCGAGCCGGCAACCACTCCGGTTCGACCTGTTCGGCGATTACATCGAGCAGATCCGGCCCTTCGCGGTCGACAGTCAGCGGACCGGAGAAGAGTCGCTGGCCGAGGTCTTGCTGCTTCCGGCCCGCGAGATGGTCCTGGCCGGCGAGCATCTTGATTATTTCCTGCAAAAGCTGCAGGAACGGTGCGATGATCTTGACATGACCCGGACCCGGCGCGAAGAGATTCTCGACGAGTTTCGTGAAGCTCTGCCGGCGCCGGGCCGCGAATTTCTTCTGCCCCTCAATTACCCGCAGCTTTCAACTCTCTTCGATTATCTGCCCGAGGCAGGCTGGGCGGTGATCGACCCACCGGCGATTGAACAGGCCATGGACCGGTTCGCCGCCGAAATCCGTGAGGGCGAACAGCGTATCAGCAACAGCGCTGAACCTTATGTCGCCGCGGATCAGCTGTTTCTTGACCCGGGGTCTGCAACTGAACAGCTCGACAAGGGCCGGCGCATCGACATCACCCGCCTGCAGCTTTATCACCTTGAAGCCGACTGGCCGCTCTACCGGGTCGAGGCTTTGCCGAACAGCGACTTTCACTGCTCGGCAAAGGAGCTGCGGCAGGGCCTCGACCGCCTGGTCGAACAAATCGAAACCTGGCGGACAGAAGACTGGCGCATTCTTTTTGCCTGTCACCAGCCGGGTCAGGCCGAACGGCTGCAGGAGATGCTGTCGGCCCATGGTCTCGAACTGCCTTTGGTTCCGGACCGCCGGCTGGCCGATATTCCCCGGGGGGAAGCGCTGGTCTGCGTTGGTGAACTGTCGGCCGGCTTTCGTCTGCCGGATGAAAAGATCGCACTGTTCAGCGATGAGGATATTTTCGGAACCCGGGCCCGGCGCCGGACCCGACGCCAGAAACGGCGAACCCTCCTGCCTTCACTCTCCGAGCTCAAGGAAAACGATTTTATTGTTCATACCGATCATGGCGTCGGCCGATACCGCGGTCTTCAGCATCTACAGACCGGATCGACCGAAGGCGACTACCTGCTGATCGAGTATGCCGGCGATGACAAACTCTATCTGCCGATCGACCGGATCGAGCGGGTCCAGAAATATGTCGGAGCCGACGGGCATGTGCCGAAACTCGACAAGATGGGCGGCACCGCCTGGGAAAAAGCGAAGTTCAAGGCGCGGGCTGCGGTCGAGGAGTTGGCGCGCGATCTTTTGAAAATCCAGGCAAAGCGGAAAATGAACAAGGGCCACAGCTTTCCGCATCCAGGCGCCGACTTCCGTGAATTCGAGGCGACCTTTCCCTACGAGGAGACCACCGACCAACTTGCCGCCATCGAGGATGTCCAGGAGGATCTGCAATCGGAGAAACCGATGGATCGGCTCGTCTGCGGTGATGTCGGCTACGGCAAAACCGAGGTTGCGATCAGGGCTGCCTACCGTGTCGCCCTTGAAGGGAAACAGGTCGCACTGCTGGTCCCGACGACCATTCTCGCGCGGCAGCACTGGACGACCTTTCGGGCGCGCTTCGCCGGGACCGCCGTCGAGGTTGACATGCTCTCGCGGCTGCGCAGTCCGGCCGAGCAGAAGGCGGTCATGGAGAAGCTGGAGGCGGGCAAGATCGATATCATCATCGGCACCCATCGCCTGTTGCAGCGCGATGTCCGCTTTCGCGATCTCGGTCTGATTGTTATTGATTAAGAACAGCGCTTCGGAGTGACGCACAATGAGAAACTCAAGCGTTTCCGCGCCGAAGTCGATGTTCTGACCATGACCGCGACGCCGATACCCCGGACCTTGCAGCTCGGAATGCTCGGCCTGCGCGACCTTTCGGTTATCGACACGCCGCCGGTCGATCGGCTTGCCATCCGGACGTATGTCTCCCGCTTCGATGATGATCTGATCCGCCAGGCGGTTCTGCGTGAACTGCAGCGCGGCGGCCAGGTCTTTTTTGTCCACAACCGGGTGCAGACCATAGACGCCATGGCCGATTTTATCCGTCAACTGGTACCGGAGGCAAAGGTCGCGGTCGGCCACGGCCAGATGGGGGAGCGGCAACTGGAAAAGGTCATGCTCGATTTTATCGAAGGGAAGAACAATGTCCTCGTCTGCAGCACCATCATCGAAAACGGCATCGACATTCCGCGCGCCAATACCATTATCGTCAACCGGGCCGACTGTTTCGGTCTGTCGCAACTCTACCAGTTGCGCGGCCGGGTCGGGCGCTCTGATCGGCGGGCTTATGCCTACCTGCTGATTCCCGGCGAAGGGCTGCTCAGTCGCGAGGCGCGGGAACGTTTGCGCATCCTGCAGGAACAGACCGAACTCGGGGCCGGATTCAGAATCGCCAGCCACGATCTTGAATTACGCGGCGCCGGAGAACTGCTGGGCGCCAGGCAGGCCGGCCAGGTGACAGCGGTCGGATTCGAGATGTATACCGATCTACTCGAAGAGACCATTCAAGAACTACAGGGCCTGGCGAAGGAGGATCGGATCGATCCCGACGTCCGGCTCGGGATCTCGGGCTACCTGCCGGAGGTCTATCTGCCGGACCCGAATCAGCGGCTGGTTTTTTACCGCCGGCTTGCGACTGCCGAGTCGGATGAAGAGATTTACGATCTCGCCGATGAGTTGCGTGAACGATACGGCAAGGTTCCCGCCGCCGGACAGATGCTGATCGAACTGATGAAGCTCAGGGTTCTGCTCAAACAGCTGCGGATCGAGAGCGCCGAATTCGACGGGCGGCGACTGATATTCGGGTTTCACGCCGCAACCAGGGTCTCTCCGGAAAAAATCCTCAGCCGGCTGCAGCGGCCGGACGTAAAAAGCAGCTTCTCGCCGGACTACAAGCTGACCCTCGAAGTCGGGCGGATCGGTGATAGTGAACTGCTTGATTTTGCTAAAAAAGAATTGCTTGCTTTTCTTGAGTCGTGATAGTTTGAACGCTCATGATTTCGAGGTTCGGACCTCGATTTATTCCTTATGAAGGGTTGGTTATGCGCCGTTGCCTGATCACCGGTACAATCACTTTTTTCCTGATGCTTCTGCTTTTGAGTGCCTGCAAGAAAGAGAGTGAAGCGCCCTCCCCGATCTTGCTTCGGGTCGATGGTCGTGAAGTCAGTCTCGAGCAATTCCACAAGCGGTTTTCAAAGTCATTGCCCCAGGGGCATAAGCTCTCCGAGGAAGAACGGGAAGAGCTCGAACGTTCTTTTCTGGTCCAGGTGATTGATCGGGAACTGACCCTCGCCCAGGCGGATCGTATGGCGATCCGGATTTCACCCGAGATGCACGACAAAGCGATCGAGGAAGCCCGCAAGGAATATCCTGCCGGGACCTTTGAGACGATGCTGCGCGAACGGGGAACCAGCCTGCAGGAATGGAGCAATGATCTGCAGGAGGACCTGCTGATGGAGAAGGTCGTTCATCAGCGAGTCTATGCCAAGTTAGAGGTCAGTGAACAGGAGATCGCTGATTACTACAAGGAGAACCAAAAGGAATTTGACCGACCGGACCAGGTCCGGGCCCGGCAGATAGTTGTTTCAACCGAAGAGGAGGGGCAGAAAGTTCTTGGCCTGCTTCGCCAGGGTGAAGATTTTGCCGATATCGCCCGCAAATATTCGCTCTCTCCCGATTCGAACGAGGGTGGCGATCTCGGCTTCTTTGCCAAGGGCGAAATGCCGCCGGAGTTCGAGAAAGCGGTCTTTAACCTCGCCGTCGGCCGGCTCAGTGACCTCGTCAAGAGTGAGTATGGCTATCACGTGTTCCTGGTTGAGGAGAAGCGCCAGGCAGCCCAGCTGACCCTGGATGACGTCAGGGACGAAATTCGTGAAACCCTGCTCTCGGCAAAGAAGGAAAAGGCTTACCAGGAGTGGCTGCGGGATTTGCGGAGCCAGGCGACGATTGAGATGGACTGGTCCCTTTTCAAGTGAGTTGATCTTTTTTAAATTACGGCGGAAGACTCCGGGCGGCCGCGTCAATCAAGCTGGCATGCTGCTCATCCACAGACTCTCGCTTTTCCTGACCTTGCGAAAAAAATATCAATCCTTATATTGATGAATCGGTAATCAATCAATGCGAGAGAACTCAACGATGCAAAATAAAATCATTTCAGCACTCATCTTTTTTCTCCTGTTCACTGCGGTCAACTGTTCTGCCGAAGTCATCAGTAAAGTCGCGGCGGTGGTCAACGATGCCGTGATTACGACCCGCCAGCTGGAGGCTGCCTTTGCGCAGGCCTTAAAGCTGAATCCGAACAGCGCGTCCCTGACTGCCGCAGAAAAGGAGAAGATGCGACTGAAGGTTCTCGATCAGCTGATCGAGGAAGAGCTGTTCAAGGATCGGCTCAAGCAGCTGCGGATCAAGGTCTCGGAAGAGGATGTCGAAGCCGCTGTCGAGGATGTGCAACGCCAGAACAACCTGACGCGTGAACAACTGGCGCAGGCCCTGCAGCAGCAGGGGATGGATTTTGCAACCTACCAGGACCAGCTGCGCAAGCAGATTCTCCGCTTCAAGCTGATCGGCGCCGAGGTGCAAAGCAAAACCGAAGTGACCAGCGCCGAGGTCCGGGAATATTACCGTGATCACATCGATGAATATCGCGAGCCGCCCTACATGCAGCTGAGCCGATTCACTCTGCCGATCCCCGGAAGTGCCGACGAAGAAGAGATTGAGGAATTGAGAAACCAGGCAATAGAGGCGCGGAAACGGCTGGTCGAGGGGGAGGCGGTCAACACCCTGCTGGTCTCTTATGCCCTTTCCGGAGCCGAAGGTGGTGATATGGGCCGATTCCGGGTTGGCGAATTGAGCGAATCCTTTGACCGGGTGGTGCGTAACCTTGAGAGTGGCAAGATCAGTGAAATCGTGGAAGTCCCGAATGGTTTTTTTATCTTCAAGATGACCGACCGGAGCAGCGGCGGCGAAAAGCCGTTTGACGAAGTGCGCCCCGGAATCGAACAGATCCTGCAGGAAGAGAAGCGGGAACAGGCGTTCAAGGATTGGAACAGGGAGTTGCGGGAAGAGGCCTATATCGATATCCGGATTTAAAACATCAAGTTTTTTCTTTTATTTATCTGCTTTTACGGAAAGATGTAGTTGGAAACATCTTAAATGATGATATAAGGTTAGGTGGCATCCGGAGTCGTTGACCTGAACGTATTTTTTGTAAGTCTGATTGGGGGCACACATTATGTATACGACCGGGCCGCATTTCTTTTTTACCAGCGGCGCAAAATTTAAAAACAGAAGCAAAGCCGCAAAATTGATGCGGCTTTTTGTTTTTTTTCTGATTTTTTGTCATCTGTTGACCGGTTGGGTTTTTGCAGCCAAGTGGCAGCCGCATGCTGATTTTACCGGCAAAGGAGGTAGCGAACGCAGCCTTGGCGAGATGGAGCTCTTTATCCCGATTGATGAAACCGACAAAGAGCTGCTGTTCCTAGACATCCGTGGCCAGTTTGATGACCTGGAAAATTCGGAAGGAAACTTCGGGATCGGTTACAGGAAAATCCTGCCTGGCAATGATCGAATCATCGGGGGTTATCTCTTTTACGATCTTATTTCAACGGATGCCGGCAGTGATTTCAGTCAGTTCACTCTCGGGGTTGAAAGACTGACGGAACATTGGGATTTCCGCTTCAATGTCTATTTGGCCGAGAGTGGCAAAGAGGTTGTTAGTTCGTCGGGTGGAGCGGCCACCGGTATATTCTATCAGGGGTCCAATATTGTTCAGCGAACAAATACGTTGACGACTGAAACGTTTGAACGGGCCATGAGTGGTTATGATGCAGAAGTAGGATACCGTTTCGTTCATCAGGATAACCTCGAAATCTGGGGCTATCTCGGCGGATACAGTTTTGATGCATCTGATGTTGAAGCCATTAATGGCGGTCGCGGCCGGGCCGGTGTCCGCCTGAATGATATTTTCGATATGCCCGGCTCACTGATCGAACTGACCGGAGAGTACCGTTACGATGATGTTCGGGAAGATGAAGGCCTGCTCGGTGCCCGGCTCCGTATCCCTTTCGGGGCTACTGACAATTATCAGCCGATTCGACAGCTAAGTTCGATTGAGCAGCGCATGGTTGAGCGGATCCAGCGTGATCCGGACATTGTCACCGGCACCGCGACTAAAACCAGTGGTATTGCTGCCCCGGACGTCGTCTTGACTTCCGGTGGAACGCCGATCTTGATAACGCATGTCGCCAGTAGTGCCGCCGCCGGTGGTGACGGTTCAGCTGAGACGCCTTTTGACACGTTGACCGCCGCCGATGCTTCGACCGACGATATCGTCCTGGTTTATGCTGACAGTTCTTTCAATAATGAATCTTTCAGCCTGGTTGCCGGGCAGCGTCTGCTCAGCGAGCTGGTCGCGACTACGTTGACAGTCAATACTGATCAACTCGGCGCGGTCGCCCTGCCGCGCGCTTCGAGCGGGACATTGCGTCCGACGATCACCAGTACCGGAAACATTATTACCTTGGCTGATGGCAGCGAGATCAACGGTTTGGATCTTTTGAGTTCGGGCGGGATCGCGCTCGGTGGCAGCGGCTTTGCCGGTTCGACAATCGTCGATACAGATGTAGCAGGTGGTTTGCACGGCGTTTCGTTCACTGGCGCTACAGGCACTGTTGCTTTCAGCGGTTCTTCAATTAGCAATACGACCGGAACCGCTTTTGCCTTGAGTGGCGGATCCGCGACGGTTACGCATGATGGTGCGATTTCGGGCGCCGGTGTGATCGATATTGACGGTATTGGCGGTGACGTCACCTTCAGTGGCGGGATTAATATCTCAAGCGCGACCGCTGATGCGGTGACGGCAACCAACCTCGGAACGGCGACTGTCACCTTCAACGGAGGGCTCGATGCAGCAACAACATCTGGAGCCGGGATTGTCGCCAGCGGCGGCAATCTGAATATTGCCAGCGGGAGTGTCGATGCAACAGGAGGCGCAGCGCTGTCACTTACTTCGACAACAGCCAGTCTCTCCCTGTCCAGTGCTCTCTCATCCGGCAGCACTGCCCAGGGTCTGGTTCTCGGCCAGGTTGACGGGACCGTCGCCATCGGCGCAACCACCATCAGCAGTAGTACCGGTGAAGGCATCTTCCTGAGTGGCAATCCGGCAACCCTTTCAGCCGGTTTCGGAGCGACGACAATCACCAATCCGGGCGGTGACGGAATCCGCGTCAACACCAACGATGCCGGAGATTACAGTTTCGGCAATGTTTCGATCACGACAGCAAGCGGTACCGGCACCGGTCTGAACATGGATGGAGCCGATGCTTCCCTGGCCAACAGTGGCACCTTCCTGTTCGACGGTTTTGCAACCGGTATCGATCTGTCAAGCACTCAGAACTTCCGCAGCATCACTATCAATGGTGGTGATATCCGCAACGTTGATACCGGTGTCCAGCTCAGCAACACCGGCAACACGGCCCAGACCGCGAATGCCAATTTCCAGTTCCGCAATGGTTCGATTGATATCAATACCGGTGCCGGCAACTATACGATCGATGCTGATGGTCTGGTTTCCACCGGACCGGCGGTCAGTGGTACCTATGACTTCACCGGGACGACCTTCGGGTCTGGCGACCTGGCGTCGTTTGAAGGGAGTGGGGGCGCGTTCTTTGTCGCTACGAACGGTACTGGCGACGGCTCGTCCTATGCCAATGCTGCGACCGCAGCCGACGCTCTAACGAACACAGTTGCCGGGCAGACGATTGTTTTCCTCGGTGGCAGCCACGACTTTACCTCGCTCGGTGGCAGCACCTTTACTCTGAAGGACAACCAGACCGCTCTCACCTTCATCAATGCTGGCGACACCCTGACTCTCGGTGCCGGTCAGCCGGTCAACATTGTCGGTTCAAACTTTGTCACCGGCAGTGTCACCGACACCGACAACCTCGGCGCGGCAACGCTTGGAACGACCGGAGCGAGTACCCTGACTCTTGCTGATGCCAACATTCTGGAGAACCTGACGCTGACAGGCGGAACAGCAGCCGTTTCTGGAAATACCTTCAGCGGCCTGACCCTGAACAGCCTGACGATCTCCGGCGGTTCGACAGCGGCCCTCAGCCTGACCGGCGTGACCGGGGCGATCGCCGTGACCGACTCTACGATCTCCGATGCCAGTGGCGACCTGCTGGCGCTCAACGGTGGCTCGGCCAATATCGCATTTAATAACAGCGACCTGAGCCAGTCCGGAACGGGCAGCACCCTCTCGGTCTCCGGTGGGCACAGCGGCACCGTGACCTTCGATGCGACATCCGACCTGTCGGCGACCAATGGCGACGGCCAGCAATTTGATAATGCCGACGGGACCTATACCTTCAGCGGTACGAACTCTCTGGGTGGAGGTGATGCCGGTATCGATATCATCAATGGCAGTGCCGGTAGTTTTACGTTTGATAATGCTTCAATCACCAACCCGACCGGGACCGCCTTCAACGTCAACGGTTCGACCGGCGATATTGCCTATAACGGCACCATCACCCAGACCAACGCGGCCAGTGCATTGAACGTCAACAACAAGACAGCCGGTACTCTGGCAGTGACCGGGGCGATTGATGCCCAGACATCTACGGCCAATGCCATCAGTCTGACCGGTAACAGCGGCGGTACCATCAATCTGGCAGGGACCGGTGCAGGCATTGATATCATCACCTCAACCGGATCTGGTTTCACGGCGACCGGTGGCGGTACGGTTAGTGTCACTGGCAGCGGCAACACCATTGCCTCAACATCCGGCACCGCTCTGAATATCAACAGCACGACAATCGGTGCCAGTGGGCTGACTTTCCAGAGCATCTCTTCCGGTGCCGGCGCCAATGCCGGGATTATCCTCGACACAACCGGTACAGCCGGTGGCCTCACTGTTACCGGGGTTGGCTCGACCGCTGGCAGCGGCGGAACAATTGCCAACAAAACCGGGGCCGACGGTACGACCAGTGGTGTCGGGATCTACCTCAATAATACGCAGGATGTCTCTCTCAGCAACATGCAGCTCAATGATTTTCAGAACTTCGCAATTCAGGGATCGGGCGTGGCCAATTTTGATCTCACCAATTCCGTCATCAGCGGGATCAACGGGACCTCGGCGGCCCTGGACGAAGGGAGCGTCAGCTTCAGCAACCTGCTCGGCTCAGCGAATTTTACCGGCAACACGATCGGTGGCGGCTTCGAGGATAATATCAGGGTGGTCAATAACAGCGGAACTCTCGATCGTCTGACCGTCAATGGCGGTACCATCGGCTTGAACAGCACCGCTTCCGGCAACGACGGCATCCTGGTCGAGGCGCAAAACAGCGCCACCCTGAACACGACCATTAGCGGCGTGACCTTCCTCGGTGCTCGCGGTGACCTCTTCCAGTCGAACGCCCTCGGGACGTCGACCATGGATATCGTGCTGCAGGACAACAGTTTCCAGAACAATCACACCAACGTTGTTGCCGGTGGCGGCGGTGTCACTCTCTCCGGTGGTAGCGCCGGTGGTAACATCAACGTCACCTACAATATTTCCAGTACTGCGTTGGGTGCACAGACTTTCCGTGACGCCAATGGCAACGCCATTACCGCCAACTTTGTTAATGGTGCCGGTACGGTCATCGGAATCGTCCAGGACAATACCATTGGCGCGGCCGGGTTTGCCGGCTCCGGTTCATTGACCGGTTCCGGTATCATGATCGGTGCGGCCGGGACGATTAATCATAGTGTGGTTATAAACAACAACATCATTCAGCAGATCAAGGGCTTTGCCGGGATTGATCTGCTGAATAACAGCAATGTTGATCTGCATGCGACGATCGCCAACAACAATGTGGCTCTCGCCGCTGATCCGACAAACAACTTTGCGCTCTCTTCCCTCTATGCCATGGCTGGTGGCAACGGGACCGCGAGCGGAACGACCTGTCTCGACATCAGCGGTAATAACTTCAACAACAACGGAGCGGCTTTTTCCGGGAATGCTGTTTTCCTCGACCAGCTTAGTGCAACGGCGAATTACAATCTGCCGGGATATGCTGGGTCGGCTAA
>PKUH01000085.1 GCA_002869615.1 Desulfuromonas sp.
CAACAACAACCTTCAACCTTTATCACGCCCGTTCGTTTCACTCACTCGAGGACGCAGAGGGCACAGAGGAAAATCAACTTCGGTTTCAATTCGTTTTATAGTTCGATCAGTTTTATTTGTTAAAAATTCAACCAATTAAACTAATCTGAACCGATTCAACAAACCAAACCTTACTCTTCTCTGCGCCTCAGCGGCTCTCCGTTAAAATTGCACCTGTTCTTCTTAGCGTTGAAATGTCTTGGATTCTATCAGCTCCTATCAACGTTAATCTGCGACTGATGCCCGCTTTTCCCTTAATTCCTGTGTTGAGCTTTCTCGTTGATTAGGGACAGCCCTTGTGTTGCGGTTTTCACCTTTGTGATCTTTGCGCCTTTGCGGTAAGGATGCCTTTGCCTTCCTTGGTAAACCTGGAGCCTTGGTGGCGAAATCAGGTTTTACTCTTCTCTGCGATGGTCCCTAAAAAAACGCTCACTTTCAATAACTAACACACGCCATTTACTAACGTCAACGTGATAAGTCTCGTAATATAGCACCTTTACAGCTGTTTAGCATGTGGTACCTTATAAAAAGAGATTTCCGGCAATCAGAGAATCGACAACACCATGCAATGCAGGAAAACGGAATGAACAAAAACGATACGAAAACAGCCAAACTGCGAGAAATCTGGATCCTCTGTTTTCTGCTCGGAGTCGTCATGCTGAATTACCCGTTCCTTCACATCTTCAACAAGACGACCTTTTATTTTGGCATCCCGATACTGATTCTCTATTTCTTTATCGGCTGGCCGATTTCGATTGGCGTGATCTATCTCTTTTCCAGAATCATTGAAGCTCCCGAACATGACCGGAAAAGTTCAGGGCGGGATGAATCATGATTTCCGTATCGGCTGTCGCTCTACTCTCACTCCTCTATTTCGGCCTGCTGTTTGCGGTCGCCTATTATGCTGACGTTCGCCGCGAACAGGGCCGCAGCATTATCTCCAACCCTTATATTTATTCACTTTCGCTTGCCGTCTACCTGACTTCATGGACTTTTTACGGCAGTGTCGGCCGGGCGGCGACGAGTGGCCTTGACTTCCTGCCGATTTACCTCGGGCCGACCCTGATAGCATTTACCTGGTGGTTTCTGCTGCGCAAGATTGTCCAGATCAGCAAGGAACAGAACATCGTCAGCATTGCCGACTTTATTTCGAGCCGCTATGGAAAATCGCAGTTACTGGGCAGCGTTGTGACTATTTTTGCGGTTCTTGGCATCATGCCGTACATCGCTCTCCAGCTAAAAGCGGTCGCCAACACTTTCGACCACCTGACGGTCAATCCGGAAAAACTGACCAGGGGGATCAATGAGCTGCTGCCGAATCTCGCCAATCCAATCGACACGGCCTTTGTCGTCGCTTTACTTCTCGGTCTTTTCGGCGTCCTCTTCGGAGCCAGGCACCTTGACGCAACAGAGCGGCACGAGGGCCTCGTTGCCGCCGTGGCACTCGAATCACTGGTTAAAATCGTCGCATTTGTTGCCGTCGGTATTTTTGTCACCTATGGTCTTTTCGACGGCTTTGCCGATATTTTCTCCCGTTTTATCGAACGTTTCCCGGAACGGAGCTATCTGCTTTCACTCGATCCGGAGCATACCCCTTACTCAAAGTGGTTCACCTTGACCTTTATCGCCATGATGGCGTTCATGTTTCTGCCGCGCCAGTTTCATATTATGGTTATTGAAAACTCCGATCTCGATCATATCAAAAAGGCGATGTGGCGTTTTCCCGCATACATGTTCCTGATCAACCTGTTTGTCATCCCGATTGCCCTTGGCGGCCTGCTACTGACCAATGGCGACACGGCAAATGCCGACTACTTTGTCATCGACCTGCCGTTGCAAACCGGCCACACCTGGCTGGCACTGCTTGTATTTATTGGCGGATTTTCGGCATCGGCCGGCATGGTTATGATTTCATCGGTCGCCCTGTCGACAATGATCCTGAACCACATCATCATGCCGATCATCCTGAAATTCCGCCTGGCCGAATCGAACATCTCCGGGCTGTTGATCAACATCAAACGGCTCGGCATAATGGCGGTCACCTTTCTTGGTTACGCCTACTATCGAATGATCGGAGAGTCGTATGCCCTGGTCAATATCGGCCTGATTTCCTTCATCGCCGCAACCCAGTTCGCCCCGGCCCTGATCGGCGGTCTCTACTGGCGCCGGGCGACCCGACGCGGCGCCATACTCGGTCTTCTCCTCGGCTTCCTGCTCTGGTTCTACACCCTGCTCGTCCCCTCTTTTGTCCGTTCGGGCTGGCTCGATCAGTCGATTCTCGAACAGGGACTTTTTGGAATAACTGCCCTGCGCCCACTCGAACTGTTCGGACTGAACGGCTTCGACATCTGGACCCATTCCCTGTTCTGGACGATGTTTTTCAACATCGGTGCGTTCCTCACTCTGTCGCTGCTCGGCAAGCCGAGCCGCCACGAGATTGAGCAGGCCGACAAATTTGTCTCCAGCCCGGATTCGATTTCGGCGATTATCACCCATGAGCGGATCGAACAGGCGCCGACAATTATTGAATTTGTCGATCTCATGGCTAAATTCATCGGGGAGAAGCAGGCGCACGCAGCGATTTCGAATTATCTCGGTGATCGGGAGATTGACCGTAAAGGGAGTCTTTCCGAGCATGAACTTCCCGGACTGAAACGATTCACCGAAAAAACCCTGGCCGGTTCGGTCGGCGCAGCCCCCGCCAAAATAATCATTGAGAACTACCTGGAAACCCGGGGCAGTACCATGGAAGAAGTTTTCGATATTTTCGGAACCGTGACCCTGAGTCGAACCGCCAGCCGGGAGCAGCTGAGTGTCCTCTATGAAGCGGCGCGAATCGTCGCCAGCGGCAAGGATCTGCAGAACATCATGGACAGCATTCTGTTGCTGCTCCGGCAACAGTTCATGTTTGACCTCTGTGTGATCAGAATCCTTAACGAGGAGAACGACACCCTGGTTGTCATGAGCCAGTCAGGGATGACGTCGCAGCATCTCGGCATCGCCGAGCGCAACCTTGACATGACAACCTGTATCGGCGAATCGTTTCTGACCAACACCGAGATCGTTATCAACGATACCGCCCAGATGGACAAGCCGGTTTCGGCCGAGGTTTCCCGGCAGGAGGGTATCGTATCTCTTGCACACGCTCCGATAACGATTGAAGGCCAGCCAATCGGTGTTCTTTCGGCATTTTCAAAAACATCCAAGGGGATCTTTACCGATGAATTTACCGAAATGTTCCGCAACCTGGCCGGCCAGATCGGAGTCGCCTGGCGGAATTCGGAACAGACTGAAAAACTGATTGCCGCAAAAGAGAACGAACGCGAGCTGCAGATTGCCAAAACGATTCAGCTCGGCCTGCTCCCCTCCTCTTTTCCGGAAGCAGAAGGGTTCGACATCGCCGGAATCTGCGTACCGGCCCGCCAGGTCGGCGGCGATTACTTTGATTTCCTGACTCACATTGAGGACAAGATCGATATCGTTATTGCCGATGTTTCGGGACACAATATCGGCGCGGCTCTGATCATGGCGGAAACCCGGACGTTGATCCGGTCGAGTTGTGAAAAATCGGCGCCGCCGGCGGAATTGATGCAGCACCTGAATGAATTCTTCTATGACGATCTGACCAGGACCGAACTCTTCATTTCCATGTTCTACCTGTCGCTCGATGTTGTGTCCGGCACCATCCGTTACAGCAACGCCGGCCATAATCTCCCGCTTGTTGTCCGGGCGGCCGATAATTCGATCGAGGAGCTCGATGCTGAGGGGATGATTATCGGTGTCAGAAAAGGGGTCGTTTTTGAAGAGAAATCGTGCTCTCTGACCCCTAACGATACAATCGTTCTTTATACTGACGGAATCACCGAGGCCGAAAATTCCGCAGGAGAATTTTTCGGCGAGGACCGCCTGAAAGAGTCCTTGCTCGCGGCCCGGCAGATGTCTGCCCAGCAGACCATCGATTATTTACTCGAACAGGCGCGGTTATTCGCCGGCAATCATAATTTCATCGATGACGTTTCCATTGTCGTTATTAAAAACTGTTTATAGCGATATTCTCGAATGCCAGAACCAAACGTTATGTTATCCTTAAGGTAGATTGGCTCAATAAAACCACCGGGAGGTACTGAATGAATATCAACATCGAGGAAAAAGGGGCAACCGTCCTGATTGAAGTGAAGGAAGAGCGTCTTGACGCCCACAACAGCAGTGAATTGAAGACGCAGATGCTTTCACTCTTTGACGAGGGGAAGAACAATCTTGTCGTCGACCTGCAGGAAGTTCGCTTCGTCGATTCATCCGGGCTCGGATCATTGGTCTCCGGCTTCAAAAATGCCAGCGCCCGCAACGGCAATCTGAAGCTGAGCGGCCTTCAACCCCAGGTGAAATCAATGTTCGAACTGACCCGCCTGCATCGGGTTTTTGAAATATTTCCGGAATCGGATGAAGCCCTTTCGAGTTTCCAGTAGCCGCTGGAAACTGAGGCAGGGGATTGTGAACACGCGATGACTGAAAAACTTGCCATTGACATAAAAGTGCCGAATCAGACGCGCTATCTCAGTCTGATTGGCAAAATCGGCGAAGACATCGCCCGGACGATCAAGCGTTACAACGGAGACCGGGAGGAACTCGCCTACCAGGTCAACCTTGTCTTGACCGAGGCAACGTCGAATGCAATCCTCCACGCCGAATCGTGTCTTGACGACCGGGAAATCCATATCAATATCTCGATCATCAACAAGGATCTGCATATCAAGGTGTATGATCAGGGCAAGGGGTTCGACCTGAAAAACGTGCCGAGTCCGGACTTTGGCAGACCCGAGGAGTCGGGGCGCGGCGTTTACATCATTCAATCAATCATGGACAAGGTCGACTGCAGCCGGAGCAGCAGCGGACATGTCCTTGAAATGATCAAGCACCTGCACTGAAATTTATCACCCCAGAACATATTCTGTCAGCTGAGCGTGGCTCTCGAGACTGAGCGGGACCTCGAATGAGGGTTTATAGGCGGCAAAGGCAATGCCTGCCTGCTCCGCCGCCTTTTTGTCGTAAATCGAGTCGCCGACGAAGAGAACATCCGCATTATCGAGACCGAGACGGCTGATCGCCAGCAGCAGCATATCCGGATGTGGTTTCGGTCTTTCAACGTCGCGGCTGGTGACAACCGTACTGAAATATCGGTTCAGTTCAAAATGCGCAAGGACTGCCGGCATGCTGCTGCCCCTGTTGGTAGCCACTGCCAGCGGCAATGATTCGGATAATCGAGCCAGGGCATCGTGCAGACCCGGTTCCGGATCCATGCACGGGATAAATTTCCGGTAATCGATCGTTGCTGCAAATTCCAGGGCCGCATCGCGCCGTTCTTCCCCCAGAAGATGCAGAAGAACCTCCGGGCTTGCCGCCGCATGACAGAGGTCGGCTTTTTCCCGATCGTTTTCGTTGACCGGATCGGCACCGAAATAAGTGAGGATGTCATTATAATAGGCCAGGTTGGCCCGCCGGCTCTCGAACATCACCCCATCGCAGTCAAAAATCACGCCCTTGAATTCAGCCATCGGCATTCCTCCGACCATAAATGATTATAATCCCGGCAATCCCGAGCAGAAACATCGGCAGGGAGAGCAGCTGGCCCATGGTGGCGCCCTGCCAGAGATAACCGATATGGCTGTCCGGTTGGCGAAAAAACTCGACGACAAACCGGGCCAGACCATAACCGGCGAGAAAAAGAAATAGCGGCAGGCCCCGACGGGGCTGCAGGCGATGAACTAACCAGAGAACGACAAAAAGGACAACGCCTTCGAGGAAAGCCTCGTAAAGCTGACTCGGATGGCGCGGCATGCTGCCGGCAGCCGGAAAGACGACACCCCAGGAAACATCGGTTACCCGCCCCCAGAGTTCACCATTGATAAAATTGCCAATCCGGCCGAATCCGAGTCCGATCGGGGTCGCCGCAGCGACGATATCGCCTACTTCAAGCAGCGACTTGTTGCGGCGGCGGCAAAACAGGAGGATTGCCGCGGTGACCCCGAGGAGGCCACCATGAAAACTCATCCCGCCTTTCCATACGGCGAGAATTTCGAACAGGTGATGACGATAATAATCAAAATTGTAAAAAAGGGTATAACCGATCCGGCCGCCGAGAACAACACCGAACACGCCATAAAAGATCAGGTCTGAAATCGCTTCGGAATTCAATGAGAATTTGCGCAGGCGGGCCAGATAATTCATGTAAAAATAACTGCCGATAAATCCGAGCAGATACATGACTCCGTACCAGCGGACAGCCAGCGGCCCAATATGGAAGATGACCGGATCTATGTGCGGCAAAGTCATCATCAATCTCCTGATAGCTTGCGGAAAACAGCGTTCATATCATAAGGGAGATCAAGGGAAAAATCGAGTTTAACTTTGCTCACCGGATGCAGCAGCTGTAATGAGCAGGCATGCAGCATCTGACGGGGAATGTCGACATTGCCGACCGCAGCCGGGCCGCCATATCGTGTGTCGCCGAGCAGCGGGTGCCCCGCTTCGGCAAAATGAACCCTGATCTGATGCATCAGTCCGGTCGGGATCTCAACTTCGACGGCAGACATCAATTCGTTGGCGGCAATTGTTCGATAGCGGGTAAGCGCTTCCTGTCCGCCCCGGGCAACACTCCGCATCAGGTTGCTGGCCCGATTGCGGGCCAGCATCGACTTGAATTCGCCTGCAGCCGGTTCGATACGCCCGGAGACAAAAGCCCGGTAGAGTTTCCGCACGCCGCGACCGGCGAATGCCTGCGTCAAACCCTTGTGAGCCTGACGATGAATCGAAAAAATGATCAAACCTGAGGTATCGCGATCAAGGCGCTGAACCATGCCGATCGACGGTTTCAGATCCCGACGCAGCGGATTCTTCAGATAATCGGCAACCGCCGCATAAAGCGTCCCCTTGTAACGGGACGGTGTCGGCTGTGTGTCGACGCCGGCCGGTTTGTTGACGAGCAACAGGTATTGATCACGAAAGATGATGTCCTGGTCTTTCAGCACAAAAGGTTCAAACGGCAGACCATCGATATGGACGGTAATTGCATCGTTGGTTCTGAGTTCGCGGGAGCATTGCATGAGACGACGCTGGTTGAGATGTACGGAACCGAGATCGATCAGCTTTTTTGCCTGACCACGTGAAAGATCCTGATCAATCTGTGCCAGGAACTGGTCGAGACGCAACCCGGCCTGTTCCGCTGTTACCACCGCTCTGATTGTTCGGCGTTTTGAAAGCATTGAGTTCCGTAAAGCAAATAAAGGCAGCTGTAAGTTTTAAGCTGTAAGTTGTCAGAGAAAGTCTCAAAACTTTAAAAGTAAAGCCTTTGACTCACCCGTGGAGCTCTTGCGGTCGCTTCCGTCAGCGCGATCACTCAATCGTAGCCCGACCGCAACCGCCACGGAGATATGCCGCGTTTGTCTCAAGGCAAACTCCCAAGCAGCAAGGTTGAACAAAAACAATTCAGACCGCACAAAAAGCCCCCGGCAGGGGAGCGGTTTCTTTGGTTCGTTTCTTTATCGCTCAATAAAGAAATGAACCCGGCTGCCGGGCCG
>PKUH01000086.1 GCA_002869615.1 Desulfuromonas sp.
GTGTGGCGCATCCGCTTAAGGTGATAGCGGCAATAATAAGTAATAGAATATGCAGACGAAGCATTCATCCCTCACACGGAGAACCGGATAAACCCGGCAGCAGTGGTGTCATTCATTCACCCCATACCTCTCATCCTCTGCACAGGCGGTCGAACATAAGAGCAGGAGAAAGATTGTTATGATTCTACCACGCTTGTCACCCTGTCCCGGATAATCAATATTTTTTCAGCAAGTTTTACGGTCCACTATATTAGCACACCGATTGAACAACTGATCGTGAATAATGACGAGTAGGCCTCCAAGCCGCCCCCCCCCTCCTTCTCTTTACCCGATTTGGCAAACCGGGAAATTGCGTCATAATTAAAATTGTATTCCCGTTGTGCACATTAATCCCGGAGAGTGCCATGAATATCCCCAACACACTCAGCCTGCTCCGCCTCTTCCTGGTGACGCCGTTCCTGCTTGCCGTCATCTACAGGGCATATGCGGTGGCGCTGGTTCTCTTCGTACTTGCCGGGGTTTCCGATTTTCTCGACGGCTACCTGGCGCGCCGGCTCGGCCAGAAATCGCGACTCGGCACCTTCCTCGATCCGATGGGGGACAAGCTACTGACGACCGTTGCGTTTATCTCGCTGGCGATCGAAGGAGTGGTTCCGGCCTGGCTGGCGGTGCTGGTGGTCGCCAAGGATATCTACATCGCCCTCGGTTCGGGGATCGCCTACCTCGCCGGGCGGGTCTCCGAATTTCCGCCGACCTTCTGGGGCAAGAGTTCGACCGTCCTGCAAATCTCGACGATCGGTATCGTGTTGTTGTCGATTCTGACCGGCATCGGGGCGGCGTTCATTCCGCTGATCTTTCTTCTGACCGGAACGGTCACTGTGATTGCCGGCATTCACTATGTCTGGCGCGGCCTGCAGGACTTCCCCGACGACTCCGGACAGGCGTCCGGATGAGCTCTTTTCCCCGATTGACTTTTGTCCCGTAATCCGCTAAAACAACGCGTCTGATTCGGCTGAAAAAACCTTTACAGCCCAGACCCCTTATTGTATTCTTACCAGTCCGCGGAGAGGTGACCGAGAGGCCGAAGGTGCATGATTGGAAATCATGTGTAGTGAAAGCTACCGGGGGTTCGAATCCCCCCCTCTCCGCCAGTATTTCCCCCATGTGTAAACGGGTTTTTGCCGTTAGAAGTGACAGCCGGGTCCCGTGCAACGGGATGCCGCCAACCCCGTCAGGCCCGGAAGGGAGCAGCGGTAACGGTTATTCCGTGTGCCGCGGGAGTGCCTGGCTGTCACTTGTGCCGGCAAACCCGTGTTCTTCTCCCTGCCGACCGAAAAAGCCTGCTTTTGCGGAGTGAGTGGTTTCATGTCGTACCTTGTTCTGGCCCGAAAATACCGACCCCAATCGTTCGCCGATCTGATCGGTCAGGAGCACGTCAGGCGCACCCTGAATAACGCGATTACCGCTGGCCGGGTGCATCATGCCTTCCTTTTTACCGGCGCCCGCGGGGTCGGCAAGACTTCAGCTGCCCGGATCCTGGCAAAGGCGCTCAATTGTGAACAGGGGCCGACTCCGGAGCCCTGCAACGTCTGCCCGATCTGTGTCGAGATTACCGAAGGACGGAGTGTCGATGTCTTCGAGATCGATGGCGCTTCCAACACCGGAGTCGATGATGTTCGTGATCTGCGCGACAATATTCGCTACCTGCCGTCCCGCGCGCGCAACAAGATCTTCATTATTGATGAAGTCCACATGCTTTCGATCAACGCATTCAATGCTTTACTAAAAACCTTGGAGGAGCCGCCGGAGCATGCCCGGTTTATCTTTGCCACGACCGAGCCGCACAAGATCCCGGTGACGATTCTGTCGCGTTGCCAGCGGCTTGATTTTCGCAAGATCAGTCTGAACAAGGTTGCCGAAAAGCTCAAAGAGATCGCGCTGGCCGAAAAGATTGATGTGCCGGACCGGGCCCTGTCGTTGATTGCCCGTAACGGCGAAGGGAGCATGCGCGATTCGCTCTCGACCCTCGATCAGGTTATCGCCTTCTGTGGCGAATCGGTCAGTGACGAAGATGTCCAGGGGCTTCTCGGCATGGTTGACCGGCGGCTTTTGTTTGCCGTCGTCGATGCGATCCTGCAACGCGAGGGACGCAAGGTTCTCGAAGCGCTGCAGAAGGTTGATGAGCTTGGCTATTCGTACCGTAAATTCTGTCGTGAGCTGATCGACATGTTTCGGATTCTTGTGCTCCTGCACGTGGTTGAAGAGCCGGCCGATATTACCGAAGTGACGGCCGATGAACTGCAGGAATTGAAAGATCTTTCGGGCAAAGCATCTGTCGAAGATCATCAGCGTTCGCTGTCACTCCTGATGAAGACCGAACCGGAAGTTGCCGCTTCGGCCTATCCCCGGTTAACGGTCGAAATGGCGCTGATTCGCCTGGCCACACTGCCGCCGGGTCGCGATGTGTCAAATCTGGTGCGCAAGCTCGAGGAAATGGAGCGTCGGCTCGCTTCCGCTGCCCCGTTCAAGTCGTCGCCGGTACCGGCGCCATCAGCCCCTGCACACGAACCGCCACCGCCGCCTGAGAGGGTAGAGGAGCCGCCGCCAAAAAAGGCTGAAGCCCCGCTGCCGCAGGAGCCGGATACAAGAGGGTGGCCGGGGCTGGTCGAGTATGTCAGGAAACAGCGTCGGCCGCGTATTGCCTCGATTCTTGAACAGGTCAGCCCGATTTCGATCGGCGCCGGGTTGATGAAAATCGGACTGGTCAAGGATTCGTTCGTTGATAATCAGCTCGATCCGGAGACCCGAAAGGATCTCGAGGAGTTAGCCGCCGGTTTTTTTGGCCAGTCGGTCCGGCTCGAGACCTCTTACGTCGATCATCTTGAAGAGAAGGCACCGCTGTCGCTGGCCGACCAGAAACAGGCTCAAGAGAGTGATCGGCAGAAGCGATTGCGGGATGATGCCCTGGAACATCCGATGGTGAAGACGGCGATCGAGATTTTCGAAGGGGAAGTTGCAGAGATTAAACCGATCGACAAGGGTTATGTTTAAATCATAAAAGGAGACAGTTGGCAGACTATATCCTGGGCACTGTCTCGTGGATTTTTTTCGGAGGAAACAAGTTATGGCTAAAGGTTTAGGCAACCTGATGAAGCAGGCCCAGATGATGCAGAAGAAGATGGGCGAAATGCAGCAGGAACTGGAAGGCAAAGAGGTCGAGGCTTCGGCCGGTGGCGGCATGGTCACGGCCCGGGTCAACGGCAAGCAGAAGCTGCTCGCTCTGACGATTGAACCGGATGTCGTTGATGCCGAAGACGTTGAAATGCTGCAGGATCTGATCGTTGCTGCCGTCAACGAGGCGATCAAGAAAAGTCAGGAGATGATTCAGGCCGAGATGAGTAAAGTGACTGGTGGCATGAATATCCCGGGCCTCTTTTAGGGCAAAATAATCTGCAAAAACTTGCTTCAGAGGCTGAACCATGGTAAAAACACCAACTGGTCTGACCAATTCAGTGTTGTTTTTTAGGGCGGTTGAAAAGAAATTTTGACACCCTTAAAAAGTGTATACAAGCGATCACAAGTGTTGGATTTATCAGGATTCACATGCTAGACTCTATTCCGTCTTTTTCGCGGTTGGTAGCTGAATTGGCCAAGTTTCCGGGCATCGGAAAAAAGACGGCAGCACGGCTCGCATTCCATGTTCTCCGTTCGCCGGAAAGTGAAGCGCAGGCTCTCGCCGATGCCGTTTGTGAATTGAAGAGCAGAATCCGGTTCTGCTCGGTTTGTCATCATATTACTGAAAATGACCCCTGTCAGTTGTGTACGGAACCGGCCCGTGATGATGAGGTCATCTGTGTCGTTGAAGAACCGCAGGATCTGATTTCGATCGAGCGGAGCCGCTCGTTCCGCGGCCGTTATCATGTTTTGCATGGTGCCCTGTCTCCGCTTGACGGCATCGGTCCGGATGAACTGAACATCACGGATCTGCTTGCCCGGCTCGGTGAAGGGAACGTCAGGGAGGTCATTCTGGCGACTAACTTTACGGTTGAAGGTGAAGCGACGACTCTCTACCTGGCGCGCCTGATCCGACCTCTCGGGATCAGGGTGACCCGGCCGGCCCATGGCATTCCGATGGGCAGTGATATTGAATATGTTGATGAGGCGACCGTTCATCGTGCAGTTGAAGGTCGCCAGGAAATAGTATAACGATTGATTTGATTTCAAGAGATTCGGTCTCTGTGTTATCAAGTTTTGGAAAAAATCACAAAGGAGAAGGTTATGTCTCAGAAAATGGTTTGTATTGATGGCAATACCGCCGCGCCGCATGTTGCACATGCGACCAACGAGGTGATTGCAATCTATCCGATCACGCCCTCCTCGGTTATGGGCGAGATCTCCGATGCCAAGAGTGCAGCTGGCCAGCCGAACATCTGGGGAACGATCCCCAAGGTTGTTGAAATGCAATCGGAAGGTGGTGCGGCCGGCGCCGTGCACGGTGCTCTGCAGGCCGGTTCCCTGACCACGACGTTTACGGCGTCGCAGGGTCTGCTGCTGATGATCCCGAACATGTTCAAGATTGCCGGTGAACTCACGCCGACGGTTTTTCATGTCTCGGCCCGGGCGATTGCCGCCCAGGCGCTATCGATCTTCGGTGATCACTCCGATGTTATGTCCTGCCGTTCGACCGGCTGGGCGTT
>PKUH01000087.1 GCA_002869615.1 Desulfuromonas sp.
AGCCCCCTGCAAGGGAGCCGTTTTCTGCATACTCTTTTATGGCTCAATAAAAGAGTATGGCGGAGTGCGCGGCCGCGACCGCGCGGTTCTTCCTGTCTTTGTTCTTCAGGTCAGGGGGACACTTCCCTGTACTTCGTGTAGTGTCCCCACCTGACTGTGTCTCCATCCAACCAGTCAAGGTCGCTGGTATCGAACGGCGGGCTCCTGATTCTTCTTGCTTGTCCTGAGCCAGCTTAAGGGTGAGTCTAATGCTGTATTCACTCTAATCGGGGAAGAACCTTTTTCTTTAGCCGCCCAAACCCTATCTTAACAATTGACCTGAGCGAAGAAGGTACTGTATCATCCGGCGTTTGTTAAACCGCAATCAAATGAACGACCATTGAGGAACAGTTTTGAGCAACCTGAAAAAGGAAATCGCCCGGCGCAGGACGTTCGGCATCATCAGTCATCCGGATGCCGGGAAGACCACTCTGACCGAAAAGCTACTGCTCTTTGGCGGAGCGATCCAGATGGCCGGCGCAGTCAAGGCTCGGAAAGCGGCCCGACATGCCACCAGTGACTGGATGGCGATGGAACAGGAACGCGGCATTTCAGTCACTACATCGGTGATGAAATTCCACTACCGCGACTTTGAAGTCAACCTGCTCGACACCCCGGGCCACCAGGATTTTTCCGAAGACACCTACCGGGTTCTGACAGCGGTCGATTCGGCCTTGATGGTAATCGATTCGGCCAAGGGGGTTGAGCCACAGACCGAAAAATTGATGGAGGTCTGCCGGATGCGCAACACACCGGTCATCACCTTCATTAACAAGCTCGACCGTGAGGGACAGGACCCGCTCGACCTGCTCTCCGATATCGAGGAGAAACTGCAGATTGAATGTGCCCCCCTCGCCTGGCCGATCGGTATGGGCAAACGTTTCAAGGGAGTCTACAACCTGTACAAAAAACAACTTAATCTTTTCACCCCTGGCGCCGAAACCCGCGAGCAGGAGATCATCACCATCGAAAACATCGACGATCCGAAGCTCGATGAGCTTCTCGGTTCACAGGCCGAGGAGCTGCGTGACGACATCGAACTGCTTGAAGGTGCTGCCAACCCGTTCAACCTCGATGACTATCTCAAGGCTCACCAGACACCGGTATTTTTCGGCAGTGCAATCAACAACTTTGGCGTTCAGGAGATGCTCGATGCTTTCGTCGAGCTGGCGCCGGCGCCGATCCCGCGTGCAGCCGCTAGCCGGGAAGTCAAGCCGGACGAGGAATCCTTCTCCGGGTTTGTCTTCAAGATTCAGGCGAATATGGACCCGGCGCATCGCGACCGGATTGCCTTTTTGCGGATTTGCTCGGGTAAATACACGCGCGGCATGAAAGTCAGGCATCACCGGATCGGTCGCGACGTCACCTTCCCGAACGCGACGATCTTTATGGCCCAGGATCGGCATAATGTTGAAGAGGCCTTTCCGGGCGACATCATCGGTATCCATAATCATGGCACCGTCAAGATCGGCGACACCTTCACCAGCAAGGAAGAATTGAAGTTTACCGGCATCCCGAACTTTGCTCCGGAACACTTCCGCCGGGTCCGCCTGAAGAACCCGCTCAAGGTCAAGCAGCTCGACAAGGGTCTGACCCAACTCGCCGAGGAAGGAGCGGTCCAGGTTTTCCGGCCTTTAATCGGCGCCGACTGGATCCTCGGTGCGGTCGGTGTGCTCCAGTTTGATGTCACGATGGCCCGCCTGAAAGATGAATACGGGGTCGACGCCGTCTATGAGCCGGTCGAATATGCAACCGCCCGCTGGATTGATGCTGAAGACCCCAAAAAGCTCGACGAGTTCCGTCGGAAGAACGAAATGGCCCTGGCCTATGATGCCGAAGGAAATCTTGCCTACCTCGCTTCCAGCGACTGGCGGCTCGGTCATGTCGCCGAGCAATGGCCCGACATCATCTTTAACAAAACCCGGGAGCATGCTTAAGATCAGTAGTCAGTAGTCAGTAGTCAGAATACAGTCTTAATTATTTCTTGTTTACAATTTATAGCTTACAGCTATAGCCCACACCTTCCCTATTGACAGAACCATCACGATCGCTATCCTCGAATAAACTGATTTTATTCGGGAGTTTTTGATTTATGGGGAAGCACCTCGTTCTGGTTGGTGGTGGTCACGCCCATCTGACAACCCTGCAAAACCTGAAAAAGTTGACCGGCCGTGGTCATCGCGTCACCCTGGTCAGCTCATCGCCTTTCCATGATTATTCCGGAATGGGCCCCGGCCTGCTCTCCGGCCAATACAGCCTGCATGAACTCCGATTTAATATTTTCCGAATGGCCGTAAATGGCGGTGCCGAATTTATCGAAGCGTCCGCCACCAGGCTCGATCCGGACAAAAAGGAACTGCACCTCAGTAATGGCTCCGCGCTCGCCTACGATGTCATTTCCTTCAACACCGGCAGTCACGTCACCCTGGAGATTCCGAAATCAGCTCTCGGACAGACGGTTTTTCCGGTGAAACCGATTGCCAACCTTTTCCATGCCCGCGAGAAAATTCTGAGTCACAAGAAGACCCCGGGCGAGCGTCTCACCCTCCTGGTTGTCGGTGGAGGACCGGCCGGCTGTGAAATCGTCGGCAACCTTCAGGAACTGATCAAAAAAGAGAACATTCAGGCAGATATTGTCGTTGCCGCCGGCAGTCAACTCCTGGACAAGCAATCACAAGCTTTCAGGAACCGGACCAGGTTACTTCTGGCGCAAGAGCCGCTTCAACTGCTTGAGGGCGTCCGGGTCACCACACTCGGTAAGAATGAAGCCAAACTTGATGACGGCCGCCACATCGAGTTTGATTACGCTTTTATCGCCAGCGGCATCACCGCATCCGCGCCGGTTCCGGCGGATGGACTCATCGTCAACAGCTTTCTCCAGTCACCAAAATTCCCCGAGCTGTTCGGTGGCGGTGATTGTATCAGCTTCGAGAAGCAACCGCTCGACAAGGTCGGAGTTTACGCGGTCCGGCAAAACCCGATCCTGTACCACAATCTGCTCGCCTCTCTGGAAAACCGGAAGTTCAAAGCATTCATCCCGCAAAAAAATTACCTGCTGATTCTCAACCTCGGACTGAATCGCGCCATTGCCTTACGGAACAAAATGATCTGGTCCGGCGGCTTCGTAAAACTTCTGAAATCATTCATTGACCGGAAATTCGTAAAAAAATTTCAACTCGGCTGAACCATCAACCGCCAGAAACCCAGTTGAACATCGCTGTAAAACCGCTACGTTTCGGTAGACGAAACAACGTCTCATTTTAACCTTGCAATTTTAAAACATTATTTTATAATGACACCACTATCGTTATTTTGAGCTTTTTCCTGAAGCGGAATATTGGTGTTTGCAAATGTATATAAAACTTTATTTTAAATGCAAAGAGACAAAAAATAAAAACATAACTTATTGATATAACGTATTTTTTATTTTTTAGACGACTCAGGAATCAATATTATGGTTGACAAGAATAAAACACTGCATTATCTTCATCGTCCAAAAGCAGTTCGCTGTTTTATTCTTGACATTATCCGGGAAAGCCTAGAAATCGGCGACCGCAGAAAACAACCCGGAGTGGAGAAACCAGGGAGGATTTCCGGCGACACCTGATCGAAACCGGCACTATTTAAGTCAGGGTGGTCAGGGTTTGCAGAAATCTTTCCGGTTGCAGGTTGTAAAAACAAAACGACCTGATATAACAGATAAGGTAATTGCGGGACACATCTCGCAGAAGGTACGGCTAGTTCGGCAATAGCGCAGGACTCACTTTTCGCGTTCGGAAGTAAGGACGTCTTATTAATTGAGAGGAGGATTTTTTTATGGCACACGATGAAAAAGGTTATTGGAAGGCCACTCTGGGTCTGATCAGGAACATCCTGATCGTCTGGTTTATCGTATCCTATGGCTGCGGTATCCTGTTTGCACCGGCACTCAACAGCATCAGCGTTGGTGGGTATCCGTTGGGCTTCTGGTTCGCCCAGCAAGGTGCGATGTACGTTTTCGTTGCTCTGATCTTCATTTACGCCAAGTTAATGGGGAAGATCGACGAAAAATTTGATGTTCAAGAGCAATAAAGGAGGAATAAAGTAATGGATCTTCAAACAACCACTTATATCATTGTCGGTCTTTCCTTCGCGCTCTACATCGGAATTGCGATCTGGGCTCGCGCAGGAAGCACCAAAGAATTTTATGTAGCCGGCGGCGGTGTCCACCCGGTTATCAACGGTATGGCAACCGGCGCTGACTGGATGTCGGCAGCGTCCTTTATCTCGATGGCTGGCCTCATCGCCAACATGGGCTACGGCGGCGCGCTCTTCCTCATGGGCTGGACCGGCGGCTACGTCCTTCTGGCAATGCTGCTTGCCCCGTACCTGCGGAAATTCGGCAAATTTACCGTTCCCCAGTTCTTCGGCACCCGCTATTACTCCAAGGGCGCCAGTACGGTTGCGGTTATGTGTCTGCTCGCCGCTTCGACGACCTACATCATCGGCCAGATGACCGGCGTCGGGGTTGCCTTCTCGCGCTTCCTCGGTGTTTCGAACACATCCGGTATCTTTATCGGCATGGGTATCGTTTTCGCCTACGCCGTCTTCGGCGGCATGAAAGGCATCACCTACACCCAGGTTGCCCAGTACTGTGTTCTGATTCTCGCCTACACGGTTCCGGCAGTCTTTATCTCGCTGCAACTCACCGGCAACCCGCTGCCGCAGCTCGGCCTCGGTTCCGACATGGCCGGCAGCAACATGTACCTGCTCGAAAAGCTTGACCTGATCGTTACCGACCTCGGTTTCGGCAAGTACACGACCCAGATGCCGGGCAGCATGCTCAACATGTTTGTTTACACGGTTTCCCTGATGATCGGTACGGCTGGTCTGCCGCACGTCATCATCCGCTTCTTCACCGTTCCGAAGGTTAAGGACGCACGTTCCTCGGCTGGCTGGGCACTGGTCTTCATCGCGATCCTCTACACCACGGCTCCTGCCGTTGCTGCAATGGCCCGCATGAACCTGCACACCACCGTTAACAAGGCCTTTGTCGGCGCCGAAATCGGCGATGTTTTCGCCCCTGAAAACAGCATCATGTACGATGAGCGTCCCGACTGGATGAAGCGTTGGGAAGTCACCGGTCTGCTCAAATGGAAAGACGCCAACGGTGATGGCCGTATCCAGTACTTCAACCAAAAGTCCAAAAATGCCGAGTTTGTTGCCAAGGCCAAGAATGCTGGCTGGGTAGATTCAGAAGGCAACCTGGCCAGCGAACTGACGGTTAACCGCGACATCATGGTTCTCGCCAACCCGGAAATCGCGCTGCTGCCGAACTGGGTTATCGCCCTGGTTGCTGCCGGTGGTCTCGCTGCTGCACTCTCGACCGCAGCCGGCCTGCTCCTGGCAATTTCCTCAGCGATCTCGCATGACCTTCTGAAAGAGAAGTGGATGCCTGACATGAGCGAAAAAGCTGAACTGATGGCTGGTAAGATTGCCATGGCATGTGCCATTATCGTCGCCGGTTATCTTGGTCTTAACCCGCCGGGTTTCGCCGCCGGTACCGTTGCGATCGCCTTCGGTCTGGCCGCATCCTCGATCTTCCCGGCACTGATGATGGGCATCTTCAGCAAGACGATGAACAAGCAGGGCGCCATGGCCGGCATGCTCGCCGGTATCGGCATCACCATGCTCTACGTCTTCGCTCACAAGGGCCTGTTCTTCATCAAGGGCACCGAGTTCCTCGGCCTCTTCGGCGGCAAAGCGAACTTCTTCTTCGGCATCTCGCAGAACGCCTTTGGTGCAATCGGCGCGCTGATTAACTTCATAGTTGCCTTCGCAGTCAAGAACATGACTGAGCCGGTTCCGGCCGACATCGCAGCCATGGTCGAAGACGTTCGTATCCCGCGTGGATCAAAAGAAGTTGATGGTGCCCACTAAACAAACTTTACTGATTTTATTAGAATGACTGGTTTCATTGCCCCGCCAGCGCTGCTGGCGGGGTTTCTTTTCAGATTTCCCTTGATTTGTCGTCTTTTGTTCGGGTACAACTGATGCGCTTTCACCCCGAATTAATCTTCCTGTCTGGAGTTGATCATGGTACTTGATGTTGGCGTTGCGGTAAAATTGATGTTGTTTATTGCCCTGTTCCCGATGGCTTTTTTCTGGCTGCGGCGAGCTTACCGGATTTTCATCAAAAAAGATTACTCCGACGTCGCCCTGAAACGGGGAGAGTCACCGGCCGACCCAAAAAAATGGGCAAAAGTAGTCGGCATCCTTAACCTTCTCACCGGAGGGTGTGCCGCATGGATCATCCTGGCGATTTTTTCCTGGGGTGCTTTCGGCATCAGACTCGGCCTTTCAATGGAGTATGACACCTGGAGCGCCATCGCCGGCTCGACCATCTGGATCAAGATTTTTGCCGACTACATCATCAAAACCCAGGCCCACCCTTTCAAATTCGGGCGGAACAAAAAAGCCGAGAAGTAATCGTTCGGTCCGGACTGTTGCGCTTGCCATTTTGTTCGATATCCCTTTTTTCCAAAGCTTTGTTATGCTATCGTTCTTGATGATGTCCGGCCTGCGGACATTTAGCTTCTGCCATTTCAAAACGTCCGGGAGCACAATATGGGTCTGACCAGACAGCTGAGGGATACCGAACCGTTCAAACACCTGCCGGAAGAGGTTTATGAAGACCTGAACCAGGCCTCTGAAGTCCGGAAATTCCCACCCCACACTCACATATTCAACCAGGACGACACACCGACCGGATATCTCTATGTCATCAAACAGGGGGTTGTCGAAATTGTTGCCCTGACTCCCGGCGGCGGTGAAATGATCGTCGATTACCGGAATGAAGGTTCCTTTTTTGGCGGCACCCCGGTGTTCACAAGCGAAGGCTATACGGCCGGAGCCCGAACCGCTTCGGAAACAGAATGCTACCTGATTCCGGAAGACATCCTGATCAAGATAGACAATCGATACCCGCAGATTACCGAATATTTCAACAAGGCCCTTTACTCCCGGGTTCGCAGCCTCTACTCCGAGATGGTCAACGATCACTCACAGAAGGCGCTCACCCAGATGGAGGCCTATCCGTTCCAGAAGCGACTTTCCGAAATCATGTCATCGCCGGTTGAGACCTGCGACTTGAGCACCCCGGTCCGCTCAATCGCCCAGCGGATGACCCTGCGCGGCATCGGTGCGATCATGGTCACCGACGACAGCAACAAACCGATTGGCATCATCACCGAACGCGATCTCGTCTCCAAGGTGTTGGCGCGCGAAGATGCCGAAATCAAAAAAACAGTTGCCAGCGATGTCATGACGGCCAACCCGCACTCGATGTCGCCTGATACCTACATGTACGAAGCAACAACCTTCATGATGGCTCATAAAATAAAGCACATGCCGATCATGGAGGGTAATGTAATTGTCGGAATCGTAACCATGCAGGATCTGATGCGGTTCCGGAGCCAGAAGTCGATGCTTCTGGTCGGCAATGTTAAGAACGCGAAAACGATCGAAGAGCTGGTGTCGGCCCGCAAGGAAATCGTCAAAGTCGCGCGCGCCCTGATGAGCGAGACCCGTTCCGCATTTGAAACAATGGAAATTCTTTCCTATGTTCACCACCGTTTGTTGCAGCGATGTTATGAGATCGTGCTCGAAGAGGCCGAGGACGAGGGGTTAAGCCCTCCGGATATCCGCTTTTGCCTGATGATAATGGGGAGCGGCGGCCGCAAGGAGATGTTGCTCAATCCGGACCAGGATAATGGTTTTATTTACGAGAATTTCCCCGACGAGAAACAGGCCGAGGTCGATGCCTTTTTCGTTCCATTTTCAGAACGACTGGTCACCGCTTTTGAGAAAATTGGCTATCCGCTCTGCAATGGCGAGGTGATGGTCAACAATCCGCTCTGGCGCGGCCGTCTCTGCGACTGGCAAAAGAGGCTTGCCGGCTGGTTTGGCCAACCGGCTCCGAAGAGCGTCATGTACTCGACGATTTTCCTCGACTTCCATCCCCTTGTCGGCGAAGCATCCCTCTGCAGCGACTTACATGACATCGTACATAGCGAGCTTCGAAACAACCCGGGATTTTTCTATTATATGGTTGAGAATGATCTCAAGCACAAACCACCGGTCGGCATTATCAAGAAGTTTGTTCTCGAGAAAGACAAGGAACACAAGGGTGAACTCTCCCTTAAACAGTCCGGGTCGGTCTTTATCGTCGACTGTGTGCGCATGTTCCTGCTCGAGCAGGGAATCGATGCGATCACCACAATTGAACGCCTTGACAAGCTGGTTGAGTTGGAAATCTTCAATCAGGAAACCGCTGAACATCTCAAGGCAGCGCTTGAATCATTTACCTTCTTGCGCTTACGCCATGAAGTAGCGTTGATTGAACAGGGCGAAAAACCGACCCACTATATCGACCCTTACTCCCTTCCAAAGAACGAGCAGGATCTGCTTCAGGAAGCCTTTCGGGCCGCAGCGAAATTGCAGGATTCGACCCGGCGGCATTTCGGTCAGGGTATCCTCTGAAAATCAGCCTCCTGACCCGGCCCCCGGAAGCATCTCCTCCTGCCTGAGGACGCGGCATTCAGCTTTTCAGAATATTGATACAGAGGCAGTCTGCCTCGGCAAAGACCGTTCCGACGGCATCGACTATGCGGCCGTGGACGGTTATCTTGCGTCCCTCGACCTTGATTATTTCACTTTCAACCTGCATAACGGTCAGCAATGGCAGTAACTGACGGAACTGGATACTGAGCGTACCAACAACGACCTGATGGCCGGCGGCCCAGGCAGCCAGACCGAGAACCTCGTCCAGAACGGCCGCCATCGCACCACCATGAGCATGCCCGGGCGGACCTTCCGTCTCCGGACCGAACCAGGCGCGGGCAACAAGGCTGCCACCTTCATCCTTGTAGTAACGGACGCGAAAACGATCCCCCTCCGGATCTCCGGAGACAAATCGGAGAGAATTCCCGACCAGACTCGGCGCATCAAAAGGTGTCCATTCCGATTCTCCCTGCAGGTCAAAATCTACAGAACCATTTGCTGACACGATCATTCCCCACTTTAATTGATTGATTGCGCACCTTTATTCGGCAGGTGTACCGCTACTGTCGTCCCCTCACCAAAACGGCTGCTCACCTCAATATCGCCACCATGTAAATCGATAATATGCTTGGTGATACTCATGCCAAGGCCGAGACCCTGACGCGCAGTATCGGTCTGATCGACCCGGTAGAATTTATCGAAAATGTGTTCAATCTGTTCAGCCGTCATGCCAAGGCCCTGATCAGCAATAGCGAAACGGCAAGACCCCGCTTCTTTTTTGCATTCAACCCGGATATCGCCTCCAGCAGGAGAATACTTGACGGCATTACTGAGAAGGTTTTCCAGCACTTGTTCAATCCGAACCGGGTCGGCATACAGGGTGCAATTCCGACATTCGCTTTCAAGAATAAATTCATGCTTAATGCTTGACTGGCGATAAACATCAACCAGGCGTTCGAGAACCATACTGAGATCAAACTCGACCCGGGAAATTGATATCTCATAGCCGGCCTCAATTCTGCTGACATCGAGAAGGTCATCGACAATTCGCGACAGTGATTCTGCCTTCCGGTATATGTAGTCGAGAAATTCCGTGCGCTGTTCCTCTTTCAATTGAGCCGCTGTTTCACTGACCAACAGTTCCGAATACCCCATAATCGATGCAAGAGGAGTCATCAATTCGTGGGCCGCCATAGCCAGAAAATCCCGTTTCATGTAATCAATCTGGCGCTCAACAGTCACATCCTGAAGCAAAACAACAGAACCAAGAACCTGCCCGCCCCGATCACTAAATACCGAGGATCGGGCCTGTAAAATCCGGGGCCGCTCCGGAGCCGGGCGAGCGATTTCAAAATCGATGTTTTTACTCCCGGAAGAAGACAGGGCCTCGGATAAAACGTCACGAAGAGATTCTGACATCCCGATTTCATGGATCGACTTTCCTACTGCTTGCGAATGAGAAACACCGACCAGAAGTTCGGCCTGATGATTCATCAAAACAACGCTTTCGGTCTGATCAACAACCAGAATGCCATCTTTCACCGACCGGACAATGCCATCAACCTTATCCTTGGCGGCCTCCATGTCGATTAATGCTTCCGACAATGCCGACTGCGCTAGAGTTTTCTCTGCTACCTCATCATTCAGGTTCTCATTGAGACGCATTAACTCCCCGGTTCTTTCAGCAATTCTCTCTTCCAGTTCTTCATTGTTTTGTCGTAGTTCCTGCTCGGCCCTCACCCGGGCAACAATGGACTGATCGGCATGCCGGAGAGCGTAATAAAGCAATGACAGGAGCAGAAAAGAGACCAAACCAAGCATTACAATTGAATGATTAGTCAGGTCTTCGATGGCTTGACTACTGTGTGAAACATCATAATAGGTCTCGACTGCGCCATGAAATTCGCTGCCGAGCATTATCGGCACATAGGTTTCTACAAGATCGAATTTAACAATCTCCATTTCGGCGGTAAAACTATCCTTCTGAACCGTTTTGGAGTAAACCTTTCCAGCCGCAACCTGATTGTGGAAATAGTCATTTTTATTAATGTTACCAATTTCCTTAGGCAGGGTTGAGTACACAATTTTTCCGCCGGGATCAAAGACTCGCAACTTGATCAGAGCCTCATCCTGTTTGAAACGACCGACATCCTGACCAATCGAAGCAGGAATAGTCCCAACCTCAATCGGCTGATTTTTAAGATCATGTGAACGAACCAGAAAAGAGACGTATCTGATCGCTTCGTCTTCAGCATTTTCAATCAGGAGTTCACGATAGTCAGGATGAATAACGAAATAGACATAAAGCAACAACGATACGGAAAGCAGCAGAGCCGCATAAAAGATATTATTTAAAGTGCGTGTTTTCAGCATGACCTAAGCTTACCCCTCCAACAAAAAAAATCCGGTAAAAACAGACCCTTAGAATGTAGCAATTATCATTCCAGATCGAAATCAGTCGACAACCGGCGCAAAGAGTTACATGTTACACTTTCTGGCCCACAAAACTGTGGGAAATAACGGTTAGCAATAGCGGGTTTTGCCGCTATCAACATGTCGGATATACGGATTATTGAGCCTGGAACAAGAAAACTGCAAGAAACATCTTGTCGGTGTCGCCCGAGCTGTGATAGCTTTCGCAATCGGACACTATCTAATCGCGCCTGCCTGAAAGGCGACGACAGCAAACGGAGGTTTACCGTGAAAAACGTATGGACTCTTATTCTCGCCGGAATTCTGGCTCTGGCCATTACCGGCTGCAAGAACGAAACACCAAAACAGGAAACAACACCATCTACTCAGCCAACGGCAACACAACCTGCGGCAACCGGAAAAACCGGAACCGTTGTGGAAACCATGAATTCCGGTGGATACACATATATTCAGTTTGACACGGGAACAGAGAAAATCTGGGCGGCAGCGCCGGAGGTTGCCGTCAATGTCGGTGACCCGGTCATCGTCCCCGATGGCATGCCAATGAAAGACTACACCAGCAAAACGCTGGAACGGACTTTTGACGTCCTCTATTTTGTCGACAACATCGTCGTCGGTGGCGCCACAGCCGGAGCCGCTGGTGAAGGCCTGCCGGAAGGCCACCCGGATCCCGCCGCCATGCAGGGCGCTGAGGATCACAGCCGACCGGAGGTTGCAAAGAGCGACCTTGACATGTCTGGTCTGAGCAAACCTGAAGGCGGCAAAACCGTCGGTGAAATTTTTGCGGAAAAAGACAAATTAGCGGGCCAGGCGGTAACTATCCGCGCCAAGGTTGCCAAGTTCAGCCCGGAGATTATGGGCACTAACTGGCTCCACCTTCAGGATGGCACCGGCGAAGCCGGAACCGATGACCTGACAATAACCAGCCCGGTAACCGCCAATGTCGGTGATACGGTACTCGTCAAGGGGGTTGTCACCACAAACAAGGACTTCGGCTTCGGCTACAAATATGACGTTATCATTGAAAAAGCCGAGGTCACAATCGAATAGCTCCGGCGATCTTTCATCAAAAGCCCCGGCAAAAAAATGCCGGGGCTTTTTTGTTTCATCCTACTTTCAATTTTCAACTCACAATAACCACATAAACGAATCATCGGCTTGTGATTACATGGCCGCTTCAGCTACAATGTAGATGTCATAAAAAAAGGGGGAATGAAATATGCCTGTCAATGAACTGATTGAGCAACTGCAGCAGGGTAGCGGACTGGCCCGGGCCCGGGCAGCATCCGATCTCGGAAAACTCGGCAACACCGAGGCAGCCTCGCCTTTGCGGGCAGCGCTTGACGATAAAAACTCAACTGTGCGCAGTAATGCTGCCTTTGCCCTCGGTGAAATCGGCGATACGGTTGCGACGGGACAGTTGATCAAGCTACTGCAGGACGAAGACCAGTGGGTCAGAAAAAGCGCTGCCAAGGCGCTTGGTATCCTTCGGGCCAAGGAAGCGGAAGGGGCCCTGGAAAAAGCGCTCAACGATTCGTCCGAACAGGTTCAACGCAATGCCAGACGCAGCCTCGAAAAGATCAGGGAGGGCTGATCTTGACGCGCTTTCTTCTCTGCATCATCACTCTAGCTCTTTTTTCCGGCTCAGCCCAACCCGCCGGCGCAATTGTCAAGTACGTCGACGAAAACGGTCGAACAATTTTTGTTGACGACGAAAGCAAAATCCCGGCACGCTACCTGGACCGGACGCAAAAGCTGGAAGGTCTGCCCCAACTCTCGGAGAAAGAGAGAGTCGAACGGGCCGAAAGGCTGCGCAAGGCCCGGCAACGGCAGCGGAATGAACTTGACCGAAAAAGACAACAAAGAGCCAGGGAAGAGCTGCAAGAGAAGCTTGAAACGCCGATTGTCGTCCGCGGCCACCAGGTTTTGGTGCCGATTGAAGTCGGCTATGGTCAACAGAGTCTTGATGTCATGATGCTGCTTGACACCGGTGCTTCATCAACCGTATTTCACAATGATGCCCTGAAACGTCTCGGCATTCCGGAAGATGAAGGGCGGATCTCATACGCTTCGGGGGCGGGCGGCTACAAGATCAAAACCAGAAACATTCAATTCCGTTTTATCAAGGTCGGACCATTCAAGGTCGACCGAACGACCGCTTTTGTTATCAACAACCGCAATGGCGACCCCGGCTTTGATGGCTTTCTCGGAATGGATTTTCTCAGGTACATACCTTACGAGATTGACTTCGACCGGCAGATAATTCGCTGGCAACGCTAGGCCGCGCCCGGATAAGACTTTACGGTTCTTCAGCTAATCCGACCGCGACGCCGAACACTTGCCGTCGGCAGTCATCCACCCTCGCCAATATCGACTGAACTGGCAACATCTGCGCTTTCCTGGTCGGTTTCCCGCGGCAGCAGGACCCACATCTTGCCATCCTGCTTCATCCGCCCGGCGAGGGCTCCAGCCTCGTCGCCCATTCCCCAGAAAAAATCGGCCCGGACCTGCCCCTTGATTGCACCACCAGTATCCTGGGCGACCATCAGCTTCCGTAAAGGGCGGGGATCATACGGCCAGGTCGTTGACAGAAAAACAGGAGCCCCGAGCGGCACTGTACGCGGATCAACCGCCAGACTGACTTCCGGGGCAAGAGGAATGCCGAGCGACCCCGGAGGGCTCTGTACATCCGGTTCAAGTTCACGGAAAAAGATAAAACTCGGATTCTCGCCAAGCAGATCCCAAACCTGATCAGAATTCTCCCGAGCCCAGCGCCTGATATTCTGCATCGACATCTGGTTACGGGTCATTTCTCCCCGTTCGATCAGCAAGCGGCCGATAGAGCGGTAGGGATGACCGTTCTGCTCGGCATAATTGACCATGACCGACTTGCCATTTTCGAGTCGGATCCGGCCGGAACCCTGGATATGGAGAAAGAAGAGTTCCACCGGATCGTCAACCCAGAACAGTTCCTTCCCGGAGAGAGTCTCAACCCCCTGGTCAAGCTCGGCCCGGGTATAATACGGCACAACCCTGCGGCCCTCGACCCGGCCACGCAACCGGTAGGAACCAAGCTCCGGATAAACCTCTCGCAAATCAATCACCATAAGGTCATCGGGAACAGCATAGAGCGGATAGGCAAAACGTTCGGTCCGGATTCGACTGCCGTCAAGATCCGGTACGTAGTAGCCGGTAATCGTACCGGTATCACTGCCATCCTGGTTGCGGATCTTGTGCGGCACGAACCATTTCTCATAATACTGCATCAGTGTCGTGCCGCTTTTGGCCGGCAGTTCATCGGCCGCTTCGCAGGCGGCGGCCCATTCCTGCTTGCGCCGCAGCACCTGGCAGCTGTCGACGAAGGCTTCAAAGGATGCCAGCAGATCGACTCCCGGCCACCCGTCGATTTCATCCCAGCCGACCGGCTGCAGTGTTTCGACCGCTTCCGGCGGCGGCTCAATCGGCGTCGGCGGAACGGTGCAGGCCGTTACAACGACCAACCCCAGTCCGACAATGATCCTTTGCAACAGGATACGGATTTTCAATTCGGTCAAAATAATAACTCCCTGCAAAAAATGGTGACGCATTGAAGGGTATTGTACCCCGAGTCGCAAAGATAAGGAAACCTCTTACAACATGTCAACCGGATCAACATCAGTCGTAAGCCTGACCCCGGCCGGCATCTCTTTTGTCAATGGCCCAAGATACTGGAGCAGCCGATGCAGTGGCATCCGCGTTGCCGACTTGAGCAGGATCTGGTTCCGGGTTTTGCCCCGCAGCCGGGCCAACGGACATGGGGCCGGGCCGAGGACTTCGACCTCCCGGCCATAGTGCTGCAATCCGCCGACGAGAACCTCGCCGGCCCGGGCAACCTTCGTTTCGTCGTTTCCGGAAACGACCAGATTGACCAGGTAGCCGAAAGGTGGATAACCGAGCGGCTCTCGGCAGGTAATCTCGTGCTCGTAAAACGCTTTATAGTCATGTGCGGCCGCACACTGCAGAGCATAATGCTCCGGCGACCAGGTTTGGACCATGACGCGACCGGCTTTGTCACCACGGCCGGCCCGGCCGGCAACCTGAACCAGCAGTGAAAAGGTTCTTTCGGCGCTACGGAAATCGGGAAAGTTCAGGCTATTGTCGGCATCAACAACACCGACCAGGGTCACGTTGGGAAAATCATGCCCCTTGGCGACCATCTGGGTTCCGACCAGAATATCGACTTCGTTTGCCATCACCCGGTCAATCAGGCGTTGATGGGCACCCTTGGCGGTCGTCGTATCCCGATCCATTCGGGCAATCCGGCAATCCGGAAAATGTTTGCCGAGTTCATCCTCCAGCCGCTCGGTACCGGTTCCTTCCGGAAGCAGGTTGTGGCCGGCACAGCGCGGGCAGACATCGGGCGGCACCTGGTCGAAATCACAGTAGTGGCAGAGCAGCTTGCGGGCCGACTGGTGGTAGGTCAGGGTAATGGCACAATTGGGGCAGCGCAATCCGAAGCCACAATCGGAACAGATCAGGTAGGGTGCAAAACCGCGGCGATTGAGCAACAATAACACCTGTTCGCCCCGCTCAATATGATGCCCCAGAGCTTCGAGCATCGGGGGTGAAAGAGCCCCGCATGCCTCCTGCTCACGCATATCGATCATCTCGACATCCGGCAGCTTCCGCCCGGCGACCCGACCGCTCAGCGGCAGATAAAGCATCTCGTCAGTTCCGCAAGCCCGCCGATAAACCGGCAGTGACGGGGTTGCACTACCGAGCAGAACCAGTGAACCGGCAGCCTGACCGCGCAACAGGGCAAGATCACGGGCGTTGTAGCGAAATCCTTCCGATTGTTTGTAGCTCGATTCATGCTCTTCATCAACAACGATGACTCCGAGATTGTCACAGGGAGCAAAAACCGCCGAACGGGCGCCGATAACGATCTGCACCTCGTCTCTGGCAATACTGCGCCAGGCATCGTAACGTTCACCATCCGACAATCCCGAGTGGAGGACCGCCAGGACGATGTTGCGATGGGCAAACCGTGAGCGGAAGCGGCTGACCAGTTGCGGCGTCAGGGCAATTTCCGGGACCAGGACCAACGCCTGCCGTCCGGCCGCCACGGTCTCGGCTATGAGCCGAAGGTAAACTTCCGTCTTGCCACTACCGGTGACACCATGCAGCAAGGCCGCAGCAAAACTGTTTTCCCGTAATTTACTTAACAGCGCGTCAATTGCGACCTGTTGGCTGGTATCGGGAACCGGCTCAGTTTCATCGATGATCGGCACGTCGCGGAACGGGTCGCGGCTCCGTTCTATGTCACGAACACTGATCAGCCCTAATTCCTGAAGGCGCTCGAGGGCAGCATAGGGCGCATTGAAAACACTGCGCAGTTCACTCAGCTCGACCTCACCCTTTTCCCGAATCAGTGCCAGTAACTGCTGCTGTTTCCGACCACTCGGAGAATCCTCACCGGGGAGCGCCGTATAGACTTTTTCGTGGAGAATCCGGACATCGCTCCCCTTACCGGCAAGACCGGCCGGCAGGGCCGTACGGCATGCTTCGCCAAGAGGGTAACGGTAATAGGCAGCAGCTTTCCGGATAAATTCAGTCCAGCCGGAAGCAAAGAGGCGTTCTGTATCAAGTATTTCCTTGATCGGCTTCAGGCCCTCAATCGAACCTTCGGCAATAGCAAGAAGGTAGCCGGTTGCGGTGCGTCGACCAAGTGGAACCCGGACCCGGACCCCCGGAATCGCCGTCGCGATCAGTTCTTCCGGAACCTTGTAGGAGAGAGTCTTGTCAAGCGGTGCGGCCACCGCAACTTCGGCAACAGTCGCCATAACAATCAGCTTTTTCGTTCCCGGGAGGTCTGGCAATCGATACAGAAGGGAGCTTCCGGACGGGCTTTGAGACGGGCGAGTTCGATCGCCTCCTCACATTCAAGACAGAAACCGTAAGCTTCCGATTCGATCCGCTGCAGCGCTGCCCTGATCTGCTTGAGCCGTTGCGCGGCAACCTGCTGGCTCGCCTGTGACATGCTCTGTTGCTGCAGTGCATCCATCCGGGAAAGCCGGCCTATCGGCTGTTCGAGCGAAACCGGCTTTGATCCGTTCTCGGAATTTTCGATCAATCTTTCGAGCTCGGCCCGGCGAGTCAGCAGCAATGCCTTAATTTCATCAATCTGTCGGAGATCAAATTCAGTCATAAGATCTCCATATTAATACAGTTCCGGGCCAACAACCAGACCTTGATCACCCGAAACACAAAAAGACCGGATTTGAAGTCCGGTCTTTTTGTGAAACAAGGGTTGCAGGGCCGGCTACTCTTCACAAAGGACCGCTCCGGCAACCTGGTCAGCAAACTTGCGACAGGACTCCATATTCTCGTCCGTCGGCGTGAAGCGGAACGAGAGTGAATCGGCTGCCAGTTTGAATTTAAGACCGGCCAACCGCTGTTCGACCATCTTGACCGCTTCGCCGCTCCAGCCGAAGGAGCCGAAAACCGCAGCGAGCCGGCTGTTTGGAGTGACCGAGGATATCAGCGACAGGGCGTGCCAGACATGCGGCGGTGCATCTCGCTGAATCGTCGGTGTCCCGATCAGGAGAACATCGGCCTGTTCAAGAGCATTGCGATAATCATCATCGCGCATATCACTCAGACCAAAACGGATCACTTCAAGCCCTTGCCCCTCAAGTTCTTTTTGCACGACGTCAGCCATATCTCCGGTATTGCCGTGGCTCGACAGCACCGCCATCACCGCCTTTGGTTTTTCGCCCCGGGGTGGCGGTGCCGCCCAACGCTTGTAGGCACTGATTGCACCTTTACCGGTTTCGCGCCGGATCGGCCCGTGTGAAGGGCAGACCATCCTGATCGGCAATCCTTCAAGCTTGGCCGTCGCATCACGGATCTTGTCCTTGAACGGCCGCATGATACAGTCAAAATAGAAAAAGAAATCGTACGAAAAATCAGCAATCTGATCATCGAAAATTTTGTCCGGACAGTAATGCGAACCGAAGGCATCACACGGAAAAAGAAGTTCGTCCTCAACCAGGTACGTGAACATGGTGTCGGGCCAATGGAGATAGGGAGCGAGAATGAACCGGAGGGTTTTCCCTCCGAGATCGACCTCTTCACCTTCACTGACAACATGACAGTTGAAATCGCGATTGAGCAGCTGCTTGAGGAAATTCTCGGCCGCCTTGGTGCAATAGACGGTAATATCCGGATTGGCCTCGAGGAGGTTAACGACCGAACCGGAATGATCCGGTTCGGTATGATTGACGACAACGATATCAACCTTGGCCGGATCAATTTTCTCGCCAACCTTTGCCAGGAAATCGTCGGCAAAAGTTGCCTTGACCGTATCAATCAGAGCCGTTTTCTCCGATCCCTGAATCAGGTATGAGTTATAAGTCGTCCCGTTGTGTGTCGGGAACAGATCATCAAAAACCTTAAGGTCCGGGTGTGGAACCCCGACCCAGTGTACGGCATCACAAACTTCAATCACGGCCTTGTCGAGAATTGCAAACTCTCCTTTACAAGAATTAATTACTAATTCGGATAACTATAATCACTCTTCGGCATTCTGACAAGTCCGGTCATCGAAATATTGCCGGATGACGGTGAAGTCGTCGACTCCGGCAAGCAGTAGCTGCGCTGATATCTCAACCGCGGCAACGGCACCAGCTTTCTGACCCACCAGAAATCAGCATGATTACGCTTCAGGCGAATCGGGCTGATTGACAAGAAAATCGATGAGTCTGCCGGTCTCTTTCATAAAGCTGCCGAACTCAACGCCCGGCAAGCTTTGGGCGCCATCGCAGAGCGCCTTGTCCGGATCGGGATGAACTTCAACCATGATGCCGTGGGCACCGGCCACCAGGGCGGCCCGGGTCATGACCGGAACCAGTGAGCGTTTGCCGGTCGCGTGGCTCGGATCGACGATAATCGGCAGATGAGACATTTCACGGATCAGCGGTACGACTGACAGGTCAAGAGTATTCCGGGTCGCTTTTTCAAAAGTCCGGATTCCCCGTTCGCAGAGCACGACCTGGCGATTTCCTTCAGCCAGCAGATACTCGGCCGCCGCAAGGAACTCTTCTATCGTCGCACTCATCCCCCGTTTGAGCAGAACCGGCTTGTCGACCCTGCCGACTTCTTTCAGCAGGTCGAAATTCTGCATGTTGCGGGCGCCGATCTGAAGCATATCGGCACATCGACAAACATCGTCAAGCTGATCGATCCGCATCACTTCTGTGACCACCGGCAACCCCGTCGCCGCTCCGGCGCGACGCAACAGCTCGAGCCCCTCAACACCGAGACCCTGAAAGGAATGCGGTCCGGTCCGGGGCTTGAATGCGCCGCCACGCAGAATACCGGCCCCTGCCTTTTTAACCTGCTCGGCAGCAGCAAAAATCTGTTCTTCGCTCTCGATCGAACAGGGACCGGCCATTATCACCGGCCGCTGCCCATCACCAATCCGGACGCCGGCAACATCGACCACCGATGGTTCCGGATGAAAATCCCTCGATACCAGCTTGTATGGCTTGCTGACATGAATAACTTCACGAACTCCCGGCAACTCACGGATTGTCGTATCATCAACATAACCCTGGTTACCGAGAACCCCGATCGCCGTTCGCAGGCTCCCGGGAATCGGCTCGGCCCGCAGACCCATCGCCTGAACAGCAGCTTCAACAGCATCGATCTCGGCATCGGTGGCGTCGTGCGCCATGACAATCAACATCAGATTTCTCCCTTGCAGTCATTCAACAAACGATCCGGCCCAGGTTCAAACCGGCAGAGTCTAAGATTATCCGGCAACACTGAAGAATGCAACTGTTTCCACTTTTATCTGTTTGGCAAAATGGCCGTTTTCAAGTATCCTTGATGACCCCGGACGCCAACGAAGGCCGAGGCCTGTCCGGTAAACGGAGCCCCCGATGAAACTCTTCGCAGGTATTACGATAACGGCGCTGGTTCTGCTGGCGCAGCCGGTTGAAAGCCGGACCGATGACAGTGCAGCCCTGCGCCTGATCGCCACCCAGGGCTGCCGTGGATGCCATGTTATTGCCGGTCTGGGCGGCAACTTCGGGCCGAACCTGGATCAGGTCGGATCCCGGCTGAAACGCTACCAGATTCAACAGAAGCTGATCGATCCCAAAACCGACAACCCGGAATCGGTCATGCCCGACATCAGGCACCTCTCGCTGGAGGAGCAAATCGTATTGTCCGATTATCTTGCCAGTCTGAAATAACCGTACACGGAACCACGATGACCCAACGAATGATTGAAATAAACTCGCCGTATTTCATTCCGGAAGAGCAGCTGAAATCAGCGGAACCGCTGGCCCGGTTGTTCCCTGGGGATCAGCCGATTGCTCTCGAAATCGGCTGTGGAACCGGCCATTTTGTTGCCGAATTGGCCACAGCCAACCCGGGGACCAATTATATTGCTATCGATATTTACAACAAGGGCTGTTACAAGACCTGCAAAAAAATCGAGGCGCAGGGTCTCGAAAACGTACTGGTGATGCGGATCGAAGCACGCTACCTGCTGACCCACTACATCGAAAAACAGAGTCTGGCCGCTGTCTACATTAACTGCCCAGATCCCTGGCCGAAAAAGAGGCATCGCTCGAGACGACTGGTCAATGAGTCATTCATGGAACTGCTTCTCCACTATCTGGAACCGGAAGGAGATTTCTACTTCAGCACCGATTTTACCGACTATGCCGAACAGGTTGGGGGCATGCTGCCGAATGCCAGAGGGTATCAAAATTGTCTCGGGACGCCATGGGTCAACCATCTGCCGAATTATCCGATTTCAAAGTACATGCAGCGTTTCCTTGATCGCGGACAACCGATCTATTTCATGCATTACCGAAAACTGGGCAACGTGTCCCTATCCGAACTCTCACAACCCGAGATCCTCTGCGGCTTCCGCTCCCGCTGGGGGCGGGCCGGCAATGAGTGAGCATTATCTCACAGCGGAGATTCCGGGAACTGGCGGTACCATCAAGGAGACCGCTGATGATTTCCATGTCGAGGAGATTCCGCTTTACCAACCTTCCGGCGAAGGAGAACATCTCTACCTGACCGTTGAAAAGAAAGACCTGACGACCCAGCAATTGCTGCGTCATGCCGCCCAAACTTTCAAGGTCCAGGAACGGGAGATCGGATATGCCGGGCTCAAGGACGCGAAGGCGACAACCATCCAGACAATCTCTCTGCCGCTGGTTGAACCGGACCAGGCGGAGCGGATAGAAACCGGGCAGATCAGTATGGTTTCGGCGCGGCGGCATCGCAACAAGCTGCGGCCCGGGCATCTGCTCGGCAACCGCTTTCAAATCCGGATTGCCGATCCGGAGCCGGATGCCCTGGAGCGGGCCCGAACAATTCTCGAGATCCTCGAAAAGAGAGGGATGCCGAACTACTTTGGCCGCCAACGTTACGGGATTCTCGGCAATTCCCATCTGGTCGGTCGATCGATCATGAAGCAGGATTACGAAACAGGTTGCCGCCTGGTGATCGGCGACCCGGAATTGATCGAACATCCGGCCTGGAAAGAAGCCGCTGAGCTGTTTTTATCAGGCGACCTGCAAAAGGCAGTTGAGCGCCTTCCCCGACACTGCCGTTACGAACGGCAGGTTATCACCGACCTCATCCGTGGACGCAGCGCCAAAAAGACACTCCTTGGTCTGCCGCGCAACATGCTCAGGCTTTACCTTTCAGCCTGCCAGTCTTCCCTGTTCGACCGAATCATCGACATGCGTCTGGCAACAATCGATAAAATCTGGCCTGGCGACATCGCCTACAAGCACCAGAATGGAGCCTGTTTCAGAGTTGAAAACGAATCGGCCGAACAGCAGCGGGCCGACAGCTTTGAAATCAGTGCAACAGCTCCCCTTTTTGGCCATAAAACCATGCTGGCCAGAAGCCAGAGCGGGATCATTGAAGAATCCCTGCTCGAAAAAGAAAAATTGCAGTTGGGTGATTTCAAACTTGGCCGCGGTCTCGACATGCCGGGAGAACGCCGGCCGATTCGTATCCCGGTTTCCGACATTGAGATCGAGATGGAGCAGAAAGATCTGTTACTTCGATTTGCTCTTCCAAAAGGGAGCTTTGCGACCAGCCTGCTGCGGGAAGTAACGAAATCCATTTCTCCGCACATTCAATGACGCCCGGTTACGGGTAAACATAATTGAACACTGGTTCTGCATGTTTGTGCAGTTGCATTTCGGTTGCGGACACGAAAACAGTCCCGGGTTCTGATTTTCACAGCAACAGCCGCTTTCTCGCATTCTCTCCAGGGAATCCCTCGTTTATGTAATTTTCAACAATATCAACAGCACGACCATGCTCACGCTGATCCTTGATCAGGTATTTTTAGCGACGGGAAGAACGCATTCAATAATAAAAATCTCACTTAAAGAGCTCCATTAAATTGACACCTGCTTCACTTTTTGCTAAAAGAAATGCGAAAATAAAACGGTTTTTTACTCGGGATAAATACTGATGAAGCTCATTCTTTCCGCCGGATCGCTTTACACCTTGCCGATGCACCATGTTTTCGAACTGGCCCGGCGAACCGGCTTTGACGGAATGGAAGTCATTATCAACCAGGATTTTCAGTACGGCCGCAACCTCGACCTGCTCAATGAACTGAAGCAGATAATGCCGATCACCTCCCTGCACGCCCCGTTCATCATCCTCGACAACTGGGGAAACAAGGTTGACCAGCTGCGCAAAACAGCCGATCTTGCCATCGAGGCCGACATCCCGTTAGTTACATTCCACCCCCCTTCCTGGGCGGCCATGGAATGGAGATTTCTCCGTTTTATGCGTTCGGTTGATGATTTCCAGGAAGAGATCGGCCAGAACCTCGTGACGATTACAATCGAGAACATGCCACACACCGGACCGCTCAAAACAAGTACCTACATGATGAACAATACGCGAAACCTGATTGACTTCATGCAGCAGCACAACCTGTTCCTGACATTCGACACGGCTCACATGGGGACAGCCAACACAAATTTCCTGATCGACTTTCACCAATTTTACGATTCCGGAATGATGCGGCACATTCACTTTTCCGATTACACAAACGGCCGGGAACATCTTTTGCCGGGACACGGTTCATTACCGCTGACCCGGTTTCTGAATCACCTGCGGGAAACCGATTATGACCGGACCATTACTCTCGAATTATCCCCACAGGAATTCCCGGAGGAAGAAGAACTGATTCTTGATGTTCTGGGCGAGGTCCACGATTATTTATGCCGTGAAACGAGAAAAGCGGAAGGGCGCGAAGAGTGCAAGGTCATCCAGATGTATCAGGTGTAGGTTTGATCTCTCTATCAGCGTACAACGTATACCGAAACATGAGCGTGCAATGCAACATCAATCGAAACTGAGCCCTGCAAAGCTCTTTTGACCCGCCCTTTTCCGGATGAGCCGATCACAATCACATCACATTCTCTTTCTTCGGCAACCCTGATAATCTCTTCAGCCGGATCGCCATAGGCAATAACACTCTCAAATCCGATTTCCGCCTCTCGAGCCGCCTTTTCAATGACATAGAACATCTGCTTGCGAATAGACTCATGATCGGAGACCATGCGGTCATCCGGAACAGCAAGAGAATCGACCGCCGGAGCATCCGATTTCGGCAACACCAGGACGGCATAGATGCGGCTCTTGACCCTCCCGCGCGAAATGGTGGCCATCCGCACCGCTTCTTCAGCCGCCTTGTCGGATTGGGGAGAACCATCGATTGCAACAACAATTTTTTTACTCAGATTCAGCATAAGCGCGTTCCGTTAAATGAATTTGGGTTCAATCTAGCGAACGGGCACCAACCTGTCAACAACTCACGGGAGAAAACAAAAAGAGGAAAAAAGTAGCGGTCTGTTGACATTTTTAAAACAACATTTTATTATTCACAAACCAGACATCAGAAGGGAGCTTTATCCGGTTTCAGTCAGCTAGTTGCAAGGGTTCGGTGGCCTGGAACAGATTTCTCATTTTTTGCTTTATATTTGACAACCTCCCACTGATTCCATTATAACTCATCAGGTGTAATGACCTGAATTCAGGAAGGCAAGAGGGGCTCGCAAAACACATGGCCAGAAAAGAAAAATCGGAATATATCATTCAGGCAGTTTCCCATGCTCTCGATCTTCTCGAACAGTTCCACGACGATGTTGACGAACTCGGCGTCACCGAACTGAGTAAAAGGTTGAAACTGCACAAGAACAACGTCTTTCGCCTTCTGGCAACGCTTGAATCGCGCGGTTATATCGAACAGAACCGGGCAACCGAGAACTACCGTCTCGGCCTCAAGTCCCTTGAACTCGGCCAGACCTTTATCAAGCAGATGGGCTTGCTCCGGCAAGCCAAGCCGATTCTCGAGAAACTGGTCGAGGATTGCAACGAGACCTCCTATGTCTCGATTTTCAAGGAAACGCATAGCGTTTACCTGGACGTTATCGAAACAGATCTGACGGTTCGGGTCGTCTCCCGGGTCGGCTCTCGGTTGCCAGCCTACTGCACCGCCTCTGGGAAAATGCACCTTTCACATTTATCGGAAGAGGAATTGCTGGAAATATTCCCTGACGAGGAGATGAAGTCATTTACACCGAACACCCTCGCCAAACGTTCCGATCTCTTTGCCGAGCTGGAAAAAATTGCCGCGCAGGGTTACGCCATCGACAACGAAGAACTCGATCCGGGTGTCCGTTGTATCGCTGCTCCGATTCGCGACTACACGCGCCGGATTGTCGGCGCGATCAGTATCTCCGGCCCTTCGATGCGCCTGACCGACGAACGGATTGAAAATGAGCTCATCCCTCTCGCTGTCAAATCGAGCGAGGAGCTTTCAACCCGCCTCGGCTTCCACAAGTAGTACGAACCTGGGTATATTTCAAAAGGCCTTTCCATACAGCGGAAAGGCCTTTTTTATAAAAAGACAACACATCACCCGTTCGCACCTTCCCACTCAAGAATCCGGCACATCCTGGCTATAGCTACTGACCGAAACTCTCGCGATTCTTTAGACCTGCCCCCCCAGGCTCAATATCCCGACCAGGCCTCCTGCAATGATTAGCAAGGCCCATGACACCCTATCCTAATTGACAAAACCGCCGACACTGATAAACTTGAACTGTATAAAATTACTGCAAAAATCAGCTTTTTCCATGCAGAAACGTATCATTTTACGGGACCTGAAGAGAGCATAAATGCGACCATTCAGATATGAGTGAACCGAACATTGAACCGTTAACAATATGTGCCGACGATAAGCGGGTCAACCTGCCGGAGAACATGCCTTTCCGCATATCCGGCTCGGCCGGAAACCGGGTCGGCATCCTGCTGGTTCACGGTTTTACAGGCTCGCCCTGGGAAATGCGGGCAATCGGCCGTGACCTTGCCGGCTCAGTCGAGCAGGTACTGGCAATCCGCCTGCCTGGGCACGGAACAACAGCCGAAGATCTGTCTGCCCGAACATACAATGAGTGGCTGTCAGCGGTCGAGGAAGGTTACCGGAAACTTGCCTTATCCTGCGATCACGTTATTGGTATCGGGCTCAGCACCGGCGCCCTGCTGCTTTTGTTGTCTGCAGAATCATGCCCTTACAGCGGACTGGTTCTGTTGTCACCCTACATCCGGCTGCGCCAGTTTCTGGCGCGTAATGTCGGGCTGCTGAAGTACGTATTCAAATACAACCGCCGGCCGATAGAAGCTGAATACTCACCCTATTACTATCGGGACCGCCCTCTTGCCGGAGTGCACCAGATCAACCGCCTGATTAAACGGGTCAAAAAAGTTCTCAAGCGGATTAAGATGCCGGTTTTAATCGCCTCGGCCGCCGGCGACATCACGGTTGACGCCGGCAGTGCCATAACGATTTACAACCGGACCGGGAGCCACAGAAAGGAATACTACAGGTTTGGCAAAGAAGTGCCACATGTCCTGACGACGCCGCAGAATCCGCGGCTGGATGTTATACTGGAGATAACGAGACGGTACGTAACGGCCCTTACTCCGGAGCGCGCCGGGTCAACTCCCGATAAAGCCGCCTGACCTGCGCTTCTGTTTCGACCAACGAGCCGGAATTGTTTATGAGGTAATCGGCCCGGCGTATCTTTTCGGTTAACGGCATCTGGGCAGCAACACGGGCTGTCGCCTCGGCATGATCGATTCCGTCACGCGCGATCAGGCGCTGCAGCTGAATTTCCGGTTCAACGGTTACGACCAGGACCTGATCGACCCGTGATTCAGCGCCGGCTTCAAAAAGGAGCGGCGCTTCATAAACGATCAATGGATAATCGGCCGCCGCCTGCAGATGTGAAAGCTTTTGTTCAGCCAACCGCCCGATAGCCGGGTGGGTAATTCGGTTCAACATCGCACGGGCCGCCGGATCGAAAAAAACGATACCAGCGAGGGCATCCCGATTGAGCGTCCCGTCGGCATTAAGGATCGATTCACCGAAATAAGCGCACAGTTGCTGCAGAACCGCGGTGCCGGGGGCAACCGCTTCACGCGCAATATCATCTGCACTGACAGATACGGCACCGAGCTTGACCAGCATTTCAGTTACGGAACTTTTACCGGTGGCGATACCACCGGTGACACCAAGAACCATGACGCGTCTTCCTCCGGATACGGATTCATTGACAGCGTTTCATTTTAAGTATTCGCTGTCAAGTCTGGTGAGCCATCCATCGGAAGATACGGAAAGTGAGGTTAACATGAGCGATACTCTTATCCGCATGATCCTGCGCCAGGCCGAACGTTACGGTTCACGGCCGGCGCTCCAGGAGAAAGTTGACGGCCATTACAAGGATATAAGCTGGCAACAGATGGCCGACCAGTCCAGGATATCGGCCCGGGCCCTGCTTTCCATGGGGCTTGAGCGCGGCGACCGCGTCGCCATCATGGCCCCCAATTCTCCCGATTGGGTCTACGCCGACCTGGCTGCTCTGAGCTGCGGTGCCATCAGCGTCCCGGTCTATCACACCGAGGGTTTGTCGACCCTTAAACATATCATCAATGACTCCGGCAGCCGTTTTCTGTTTCTCGCTTCACCGTTTCTGACCACGGAACTCGCCGAACAGTGGGAAGATTTTGCGCCGCTGGAAAAAGTCATTCTTTTTGAAGGAGAGACCGAACACGACAACTTCATGTCGCTTGAATCGTTCCGCCAGCAGGCCGATTCTGTTACCGACAGCCGGGTCGATCAACTGGTCGACGCCGGCAAAGGTGAAGATCTCGCCACCCTGGTCTACACCTCCGGGACAACCGGCACACCAAAAGGAGCGATGTTGACGCATAACAACATCCTCTCCAATATCGAAGCCTGCAGTCAACTTTACGATATTTACGATTCCGACACCTGCCTCTCCTTTCTGCCGTTGTCACACATCTTCGAAAGAATGGCGGGATACTACTTCATGCTGAGCAAAGGGGTGACCATTGCTTACGCCGAAAACATCGATTCGGTGCCGCTCAACCTGACCGAGGTCCGGCCGCAGATTGTCATCAGCGTTCCGCGTCTCTATGAAAAAATGTTTGCCCGGGTCATGGAACGGGTTCTGGCCGGCCCCTGGGTGCGCAAGCAACTCTTTTTTGCGGCCCTGAAGATAGGTCGCGCTCACGTTAACCGGCTACTGTCCGGGCAGACCGATCCCCTACCGCTGCGGATCGGCATTGCCGCTGCCGGCAAGCTGGTGTTTTCCAAGCTGCATGAACGGCTCGGCGGAAATCTCCGTTTCTTTATCTCCGGTGGCGCTCCACTGGTCAGGAATGTCGCCGAATTCTTCCTTGCCGCCGGCATCCCGATCTACGAGGGATACGGTCTTACCGAAACATCGCCGGTGCTCGCCGCCAACAAACCGGACGGCATCCGCCTCGGTACGGTCGGCAAACCTCTCCCCAACACTGAGATAAAAATCGCCGATGATGGCGAGATTCTTGTTTCCGGCCCCGGTATCTTCCAGGGTTATTGGCAGAACGATGAAAAGACAGGCGAGGTTTTGACGGATGGCTGGTTCCATACCGGGGATATCGGCGAAATAGACGACGATGGATTCCTCAAGATCACCGATCGCAAGAAAGACCTGATCGTCACCGCCGGCGGCAAGAACATTGCCCCACAGTATCTCGAAAACCTGTTCAAGACTGACAAGTACCTGGCCAACGCGATGATCTACGGCGATGACAAGCCGTACCTGACAGCCCTGCTCGTACCGAACTTCGACAACATTGAAAAATACGCCGATTACAAGAAGATTGACTACCTTAACCATTGCGATCTCGTCAATCACCCCCGGGTGCTGGACCTGATCCGCCGCCGTGTCGATAAAATCCAGGATGAACTCCCCTCGTACAACCGGATCAAGCGTTTCACCCTGATCAACCGGGATTTCAGTTCAGATGAGGGCGAGGTAACGCCAACGCTCAAGGTCCGAAGACGTGAAGTTTCGAATAACTTCAAAAAAGTACTTGAAGGTATGTACGTGGCCGAAGGGCACGGTAAACACGATGCCGGATTCTGCGTTATTGAAAATAGCGAAAGCGAAGACAAGTAGCCGGCCATATTATAATAAATGATTGTGATGCCTGTTTACTTTTGTCGTATGAAAAGCTATTTTAGGTGTATGGTTTAACCATCCTGACGGAGGGGTTTTGAGCGACAACCAGCAAAATCATACCGGGCTTGAAAATGCCCTTAAAAACCTGGTCAAGCTGATCAAGGCGGTGCAGTACTATCCGCCGACCCACCCGACCCTCAAACAGGCCTTACATGAAACAGCAAAAAGTATCCTGTCACTGATAACCGATGATGATGAGTTTGTCTGTGCCGTCAAAAAAGATGGGTTTTATCTCGAAGACAAGCCGGTGGCGCACAAGAATCCGATTCTTGCCAAATTGGCGCCATTCCTGTTTTCCCGACGCATTAACCACCTGATGTTCCTCCCGGATCTTGATGTCAACGATCTCCAGGCCTTTGCCCGTTGTCTTACCCTGGAAGCAACCGAGATCCAGAAAATGGGCGGAATTCACGAACTGCTGATGAAAGCCCGTGTTTCGACGATCTGGGTCAACATGGTCGAACCGGCCCAGTTCATGGAGCTCAAAAAAGAGCTCGAAGCCGAGAAAGAAAAATTCGTCGGTGAGCAGGACGAGGAAGAAAGGGAACAGAAACAGGAGCAGGAACTGACCGAAGAGGAACGGAGTCTCGAAAAAATTCTGCGCGAGCTGCAGCAGGAAGCAGTCGACCAACGCTTTCGCTACCTCATACAGGAACTGACGCCGCACATTCATCTCAACCTGACCGAGACCGGCCGGCCACTCGTCCTCGAAGCGATCAACTACCTGGCTGACATCTCGAAAGACGAGGAAGTGAGTAACAACCGCCGAGACTACTGTCTCAACGCCCTTGATCAGCTTGCGTCCGAGGATGTCCTTGATTTCCTGGTGATGATTCTCTGCAGCAAGGATTCGTGGGACGCCCTGCGCGAGGGGGTCATGCGGGCCCTGGTCTCGCTTAAAGGAAAAATCGTCGTCTGGCGTCTGATGGACCACCTTTCCGAAGAGAGCGATGGACAGGTCCGGAAATCACTTGCCGAAGTTCTGATCCGCCAGGATCTTGCGGCAATGCCGATCCTCTTTGAATATCTCGACGATGACCGCTGGTTTGTCGTTCGCAATGCAGTTGCCATTCTTGGTGAAATCCGTCGCGAAGAATCAACGGAACATTTGCAGAAAACGCTTGGCCATCGCGATGTCCGGGTCCGCCGTGAAACAATCCGTGCTCTGACCAAGATTGGCGGTGCCAATGCAATCGGTGTTTTGCTTCGCACGGTTGTCGCCGGCGATCCTGATTTGAGTCGCCAGGCACTCCTGTCTCTCGGTGCCATGAAAAATGCCGCGGCGGTTCCAACTCTGGTCAAGATGGTTAAGGAAATGCCGAACTCCCCGGCAATGGCCGATATCAAGAAAGATGCGATCAAGGCGCTCGGAGAAATCGGATCGCCTGAAGCTTTGCCGGTACTGACCGATATCTACAATTCCAAAGCCTTCTGGCGCCGCACCCTGCTCGACGAAATCCGTGCCTCTGCAATCGCCGCAATCGGCGTTATCCCGAGTGAGCAACGTCTGCAACTTCTACAAAGTGCAGCCAACGACAATTCCGATGTCGTCGCCCGGGCCGCGACCAAGGCGCTCAAACAGCTTAAACGTAACGAATAATTTATGAGCTACGAACACCACCAGACACTGATCCAGGGGCTGGCCGGTGCCCTCAAGGGGTTGCGCCTCTACCCGATACAGCATCCTGCAATCGAACAGCGGACGCGTGACCTGCAAAACGCTTTCACCCAGTTGTTCAGCCACCAGGAAGTCATCCGTATGGGCCTGCTTGAAGGGACCCTTTTCGTCGAAGACTCTCTTTTCCCTGACGATAACCCGGCAGCAATCGAAATGACCGGCATTCTCGATAACCTCGAAATCGAGGGGCTCGAGTTCTTCTCCGGGCTCGGCAAAGACGAGATCGAGCATTTCCTTGAAATCATCAGCAAACCACCCGGCAAAGGTGATGACTTCATAAGCTTCATGCTTGAGAACGGCCCTGAGCATATCAAGGTCGCATCGGTTGAAACCGTCGATGATGCCAAAGAATCAGATTCACCGCGCAAGGTTTACGGCAAGGCACTCAAGGTCATCAATACTATCTTTGATGATGTCAGGATGGGGCGCATCCCCTCCTCAGACGAAGCTGTCGGCGTCGTCAAGAATATGGCCCGACTGACCCTCGAAGATCCGCACGCCCTGTTTGCGCTTTCCCTGCTTAAAGATTACGACAACTATACCTTTACCCATTCGGTCAATGTTTCGGTGCTCGCACTCTCGGTCGGTCGTGCCTGCGCCTGTTCAGAGGAAGAACTTCGCCTGCTCGGCCTCGGCGGACTGCTACACGACATCGGCAAACTGAAGATTGACGTCAAGATTATCAACAAGCCCGGCAAGCTGAATGATGAAGAGTTTAAAACGATCAAGACCCATCCGACCCTCGGCATGGCTATCGTCAAGGAGATGGAAGGGACAACGCAGGAGGTTATCGACATCGTTCATTGCCATCATCTCCGCTACGATCGTAATGGCTACCCCGAAGATGCCCGTGGAAAAAAGATTTCGCGCCTCGTTGACATGTCGGCGATCGCCGACACCTACGACGCCATGACCACAATGCGCTCCTACCAGAACCCGATGACGCCGCGTAAAGCAATCGAAGTCATCGAAGGGCTGGCCGGCAGCACTCTCAACCCGCAATTTGTTGAACGGTTCTCCTACTCACTCGGAACCTACCCGGTCGGCACCCTGGTCCGGCTTGACACCAATGAAATCGGTTTGGTTATGGAAGTCGGCAAAAAGAATCCGGACGACGTCTTCCTTAAGATCCTGTTCGGCAAGGTTGGTGAAAAGCTGCCCGATCCGTACATGCTTGAGCTCAGTGGTTCCGATGTCATCCGAATCACCGGCGAGGTCGATCCGTTTATCAAAGGGATTGAGGTGACGGATTACTTCACCAAGTAATTACCTTTGTGAAAACCCGATTACATACAAAAAAAGGTTCAAAGCATTTTCCCGGGAGTTAAGTGGTGCGTACTCAAATTCCGTCATATTTTCCCAATCGCATCCGAAAAGCATAAAACCAGTTCGCCGATATCGCCCGGCCCACCCGCCTGATGATCAGGTTCCCTCACTGCGCAGATTTCAATCCGTCAGTCACTGGCGTTACCTGAACGCCGGATTAAAATACGCTCGCTCGGCGGTTTTACATATAAGACAGCTGTAAGTTTTAAGCTGTCAGAGGAAGTCAGGAAAAGTCTCAATACTTTAAAATCAAAGCCTTTGACTAACCCCCGGTGCTCTTGAGGTCGCACCTGTCAGCGCAATCACTGAACCGCAGCCCGACCGCAACCGCCACAGCGACGAGCTGTGTTTGCCTCAAGGCAAACTCCCTGGCAGCAAAGTTGAACATAATCAATTCAGACCGCACAAAAAGGCCCCCTGCAAGGGAGCCGTTTTCTGCATACTCTTTTATGGCTCAATAAAAGAGTATGGCGGAGTGCGCGGCCGCGACCGCGCGGTTCTCCTGTCTTCTGCCTTCAGGGGGGACACTTCCCTGGACTTCGGGTAGTGTCCCCAACTAGCAGTGTCCCCATCCATCTTGCCTGTCCTGAGCCCACTGAAGGGGGGGGAATGTAATGCTGTATTCACACTCATCTGCGAAAAACCAAAAAAGCCGCAAAAGCGGCCTTTTTGATGCATATAAATGTAAAAAAATTTTAAACTTCCAGCTCCGCCAACGCCAGCGCCGCTGCCTTGCGTACCGATGGCCGCGCATCGCGCAAAGCACCGAGGATCGGCTCCTCCGCTTCCGGCACCCCGATCCTGCCGAGTGACTGCAGAGCCGAGCAAACCAGAGCATCATCATCACCATCGAGCAATCCGGACAGGTGCGGCACAAGCCGCTTGTCGGGGAAATTACCGAGGGCATCAGCGGCATGCACCCGTACCGAAGGATCGGGATCTTTGAGATGTTTGCCGATATTCATGATGGTCTTGGCGTTTTTCTTTTCGCCGAGTATTTGCAAGGCGAGCCCGCGCATATTGGCGTCATCTTCACCGAGAATCTTGATCAGCGGCGGGAAGGCTTTTTCGCTGTGAATTCTGCCGAGCGAAAGAATCGCCTTCGCCTTGAAGGCCCGATTATCGCCATCAAGATGCGCAAGGATCGTATCGAGCTGCATGCCGGCCTCGACTTTCTCCATTGCCGAGGCGACAGCGGCCCGTACCTCCTCGTCGGAGTCATTAATCAGGCTGCGCAGGGCTTCCAGGCGATCTGACAGCATTTACAAATCCCCTATGTTCATCAGAACGGAATATCGTCATCCGGATTGAATGACGGTTCCTCAACTTGCGGTTCAGGGCGCTGGTCGAAATCATCGCCGCCACGGCTCCGACCGCCGCCATCATCGCCCCGGCTACCGAGCATCTGCATCTGATCGGCAACGATTTCAGTGATATAGCGCTTATTGCCATCGCGATCATCATAGGATCGGGTCTGAATCCGCCCCTCGATATAGATCTGTTTTCCCTTGTGCAGGTATTTTCCACAGATTTCTGCCAGGTTGCGCCAAGTGACGATGTTGTGCCACTCGGTTTTTTCCTGCTGCTCGCCACTACGGTCCTTGTAGCGTTCTGACGTCGCCAGTGAAAACGTGGCAACGGCGGTGCCGGATGAAGTGTAGCGCAGCTCCGGATCCTTGCCGAGATTTCCAACCAGAATGACCTTGTTTACCGACATGTGAACTCCCTCCATCAACACAAATTAGAATACTGAGTTTAACTGAAAGGCCCAGGACTGTAAAGCCTTTCCAAAAAGATTTGACTCCCTTCATGATTATCCATAGACTGTCCTTTTTACATACATTTTCAGGCCTGCTTAAATGCTCAGAACAATTATCTTTTTCGGGACTTACATCCCCTTCACCGGGCTCTGTATCCTGCTGGCGATCATGGTGTCGCTCTGCAGTACGGCAAACCGCGTCCATCAGGTTGCCAGATGGTGGGGCAAGGTGGCCCTCTGGCTCGGCGGTGTCCGGATTGAAACGACCGGCAGCGAGCACATCGAAGCGCATCGGCCAACTATTTATATGGCCAACCATCAGAGTAATTTCGATATCCCGATTCTCTACTCCGGCCTGCCAATCCAGTTCCGCTGGCTCGCCAAAAAGGAGTTGTTTGATGTCCCTTTCTTCGGCAACGCCATGCAGCGAGCCGGCTACATACCGGTCGACCGCGGCAACCGCAAACGGGCTATTGCCAGCATGGACTATGCGGCAGACAGGATACGTCAGGGAGCCTCGGTTATCATTTTCCCGGAAGGGACCCGTTCTCCTGACGGCAACCTGCTATCATTCAAAAAGGGTGGCTTCATGCTCGCCCTGCAGTCGGGAGCACCGATCGTTCCGATAGCAATCAGCGGCAGTCGCGATCTGATGCCGAAAAACCAGCTACGCATCCGCGGCGGCACGGTTAATCTGACAATTTTCCCGGCCATTGACACCACCGGCCTGACCGAGAACGATCGCGACCATTTGATAGCTACTGTTGTGTCTTCAATCTCTTCCGCAGTCACCGTTTCTCAGGAACCGGTCGATGCCTGAACTTTCGTCTCTCGCCGAAGACCAGGTCCGGCTTTTGCCGCTCGGCGGGCTCGGCGAGATCGGCCTCAACATGATGGCGCTCGAGCATCAGAGCAAGATCGTCATTATCGACTGTGGCCTGATGTTCCCTGAAGCCTACATGCTCGGCATCGACATCGTCATCCCGGATACGTCCATTCTTGAGGAGCGGGTTGCCGATATCTGCGGACTGCTTTTGACTCATGGCCACGAAGATCACATCGGCGCCATTCCATTTCTGATTGACAAGCTCGGCTTCCCCCCGGTGTATGGAACCCGGCTGACCCTCGGCCTGCTCAAGGGAAAACTGGTTGAACACGATCTCGATTCCCGGGTCGACTGCCATGAGGTCAGCTTGCGACAGCCGCTTGAACTCGGCCCTTTTACAGTCGAATTTTTCCGCGCCGCCCACTCGATCGTCGACGGGACCGGTCTGGCAATCCGTACCGGTGCCGGCCTGATCGTCCACACCGGTGATTTCAAGCTTGATCCGACGCCGGTCGATGGCGAGCAGACGGACCTCGCTTTTCTGAAAAAATGCGGCGACGAAGGGGTCAGATTGCTGCTCGCCGATTCGACCAATATTGAAAAAGAGGGTCATACCCGCTCGGAAAAAGAGGTTGGTGAGGCCTTTGTCGAAATCATGCCGCAGTGCCGGGGGCAGGTTGTGATGGCGACTTTTTCCTCCAACATTCACCGCATTCAACAGATTGTCGATGCCGCCGTTGCAAGTCATCGAAAGATTCTGATCAACGGCCGCAGCATGGTCAATAATATCGCCATTGCCCGCCAACTCGGCTACCTTCATATTCCGGACGAAGCCCTGATCGACCTGCGCGACTACCGAACCCTGCCCCCTCATCAGATCATGGTACTGACCACCGGCAGCCAGGGTGAGCCGCTCAGCTCACTGACCCGCATCGCCATGGATTAGCACAAGCAGATCAGACTTGCCTCCGGCGACACGGTGATTCTTTCATCAAAATTCATCCCCGGCAACGAGAAGGCTATCGCCAGCATGATCAACCATATCTACCGTCGTGGCGCCGAGGTTCACTACGAAACGACCAGTGAAATCCATGTCTCCGGTCATGCCGCCCGCGAGGAGCTGCGCCAGGTTATTGAACTGACCCGGCCAGAGTGCTTTGTCCCGGTGCACGGTGAGTACCGTCACCTGGTCAAACACGCCGATCTGGCCAGGGATACCGGTCTGAACCCGGCAGCGGTACCGGTACTGGAAAACGGGACATCCTTGCGCCTTTCTCCGACTGCAATAGAAATCGGAGAGAAATTCAATTCGGGACGGATTTTTGTAGACGGCAAAGGGGTCGGCGACGTAGGATTCATGGAATTGCGCGACCGTAGCCACCTCGCCCATCACGGCATGGTTGTCGTGATGCTCGGGTTGGACCGTATGACCGGGAAAATCGTGTACGGTCCGGAGTTGATGACGCGTGGATTTCTGATTGAAGATGACCATCATGATTTTCTTGAACAGGCGCGGCAGGTGATCGTTGAAATGCTGGCCGAACATTCACTCGAGGCTCTTTCGGATTGCGAAGAACTGCGGGTCGAAGTCAGAAGGTCCTTGCGCCGTTTTTTCAACAAAAGTATTGAACGTCGCCCGATGATTCTGCCAATTATCCTGGAGTTTTAATAAATGACCCTCGAACAGGCGATAGCACTCGGCGCCCTGCAGGGTGCCACCGAATTTCTGCCGGTCTCCTCAAGCGGCCACCGGGCGATCGCCCAGAGCCTGATCAGCGGCTTTTCACAACCGGGTGTCCTCTTTGACGTACTGTTGCATGTCGGCACCATGATCGCCGTCGCCATTTATTTCTGGAAGGATCTCCGAAAGCTCTTGACTGCTCCTTTCCGCCAGGACGATTCGGCCGGGAATGATCGTCGCATGCTGCTGCTACTGATCGTCGGTTCGATTCCAACCGCGATCATCGGTCTGGCCGGCAAGGATTATGCGACCGCCCTGTTTCACAATATTCCGGTCGTTGCCGCCATGCTGATCGTCACCGGATCGATTCTCTTCATCAGTGAACGGCTGCGCAAAGGTGAGGGTAGCAGCAACATCGGTTACGGCGATGCGATCATTGCCGGTATTGCCCAGGGACTGGCAATCATTCCCGGCATCTCGCGTTCCGGCTCGACCATAGCCAGCCTGTTGCTACGCGGCATCGACGGCGAGAGCGCCGCCCGTTTCTCCTTTCTGCTGGCAATGCCGGCAATCTTCGGTGCAACCCTGCTCTCACTTGACGACATTCAAAAGGTTTCCCCGGCGGAGATGACCAGCTACATTGCCGGAACCGGTGCGGCCCTGATGATCGGCCTCTTGTCAATCCATTTTCTTTTAGCGATAATACGACGCAAACGACTCTACTATTTTGCAATATACTGCTGGGTGGCCGGGGCACTTTTCATGACCCTCTCCCTGACCTGATAGGGAATTCATGAGCAAACAAGAAAAAAAACCGCTATTTCGGGAACATCTCAAGAAAGAGATTATCGGTCTTATCTGGCTGGCGATCGGCGCCTACCTGTTGCTCTGCCTGCTGACCTTCAACAGCGCCGACCCGTCGTTCAATAACAACCTCCATCCGGACAGAATTTCCAACTTCGGAGGCGTTATCGGATCACACATGACAGATCTGCTCTACCAGGGCTTCGGCATTCCGATTCTGCTTGTCCCCTGTGCCTTTCTTCTGTTCGCCTGGAAACTGCTCAAGTTTCGCGACCTGCATGTCAAACCGTACAAGGTCGGCGCCTTTCTGTTGCTGATCCTTTCTCTCGACGGGCTGTTCGCCCTGCATATCAGCGCTTTCAATTTCCTCGGCGAAACAATCCACCGTCCGGGTGGCGCCGTCGGCGCAATCCTTGGCGGAGCCCTCGAAAAATACCTCAACACCTCCGGCGCCACCATCTTTCTGCTCGTATTCCTGATCGTCGCCCTGATGCTGGTTGCCCGCTTTTCGGTGGTTCTTTTCCTCGAAGGGGTTCTGGCCAGGCTCGCCGAATTTCTTGAGAAACGGCGTGAGGCTCATGAAGCACGCAAACTGCAGAAGGCGAAAGAGAAGGGACTCAGGATCGAAACGGCGCCCAAGGTAACGCCGCCGGAGAAAACGAAAAAAGTCCCACCCAAAAAACAGGAAAAAAAGAAATCGAAAAAAGATATTGAAGGCCAGGAGGCTTTTGACTTTCTTGAACCGACCGGCACCTATCACATGCCGCAACTGTCGCTACTCGATCATGAGGGTGGCGAACCGGCACCGATCGACAAGGATGCCCTGACGATGAATGCCCGTATCCTCGAGAAAAAGTTGAAGGACTTCGGGGTCGAGGGCGAAGTGGTCGAAGTCAAACCGGGACCGGTCGTCACGATGTACGAGTTTCTGCCGGCCCCGGGGGTCAAGGTCAGCAAGATCGCCGGCCTTTCCGACGATCTGACGATGGCGCTCTCGGCACTTTCGATCCGCATTGTCGCGCCGATCCCGGGTCGCGGCGTCGTCGGCATCGAAATTCCGAACAAGGACCGTGAGACCGTCTATCTCAAGGACATTTTCCAGTCATCCGAGTTCCAGAACTCACGCAGCCGGCTGCCGATGGCGCTCGGCAAGGACATCTTCGGTCACACCATCGTCTCCGACCTGGTCAAAATGCCGCACCTGCTGGTCGCCGGCGCCACCGGCAGCGGTAAATCGGTTTCGGTCAACACCATGATTCTCTCCCTGCTCTACCGGTCTTCACCGGAAGACGTGCGGCTGATCATGATTGATCCGAAGATGCTGGAACTTTCGATCTACGAGGGGATTCCGCACCTGCTGCTGCCGGTTGTGACCAACCCGAAAAAGGCGGCCCTGGCCCTCGCCTGGGCGGTGCGGGAGATGGAGCGGCGTTACAAACTGATGGCCGACAAGGGCGTGCGCAACATCGACGGCTACAACAAGAAACTGGTCAAGGAAGAGAAGGAAGCTGCTGCCGGACGCAAGAGCAAGGAGGACCCGCAGGTAAAGCAGGACGATTTTCTCGAGGAGGAGCTGCCGGAAATCGAGATCGCCGAAGACGAAGAGCTTGAACATGGCCACCTGCCGCAACTCGTCATTATCGTCGATGAACTGGCCGACCTGATGATGGTCGCCGGACGTGATATCGAGGAATCGGTTGCCCGCCTCGCCCAGATGGCCCGCGCTGCCGGAATCCACCTGATACTGGCAACCCAGCGGCCGAGCGTCGATGTTATCACCGGCCTGATCAAGGCAAATTTCCCGACCCGGATATCCTTCAAGGTCTTCTCGCGCACCGACTCGCGCACCATCCTCGATTCGATGGGAGCCGAATCGCTGCTCGGCATGGGCGACATGCTCTACCTGCCACCCGGCACCGGCGCATTGCAGCGCGTTCACGGCGCGTTTGTTTCCGAAGTCGAGGTCCAGCGGGTCGTTGACTTCCTCGGCAAACAGGGGCAGCCGGAATACGACAAGACGATCCTTGAAACACCGGCTTCCGGCGAAGGTGGGCCGGGCGGTTTCGAGGAGGAAGAGGACGAAAAATGGGACGAGGCGCTCGCCCTGGTTGCCAACAAGCAACAGGCCTCGATCTCGATGATCCAGCGCCATCTGCGCATCGGCTACAACCGGGCCGCCCGGATGATTGAGAAGATGGAGCAGGAAGGGATTATCGGTCCGTCCGATGGCACCAGCCGGCCGAGAGAAGTTTTCCTTAACAAGATTGAGAATCCGTAAATAACGAAAAAACAGAAGACAAGAGACAGAATAAAGAAGGGCGATGTATTACATCGCCCTTCTTTATTTCAATATAAATTGATTTCGTTTAGCAGGGATGGACGTTGCCGCTCCCTACTACTTTCGGTTTCATGTATTTCTTCATAACTTTCTCCTTCTTTCAAAATTTGTTATTTATTTTATTGTTGTGGCGCCAAAACATTCCAGCCATTGGCGGTCGTATCTTTCCGGTGACAGTTGTTCATGGCCTGCTTAGCCCAGGTATCAGTCGCCAAAGGTCCCAATGTTGTTGCACCACCACCATCAGGGCCGCTGGCCGAAACACTCCAGTTGGAAATCGTGTAATCGAGGCAGTTCGTCACCAACAATGCCGGCAGACCTGACGCATGCGGCGTATGACATTTGGAGCAGGAAAAATCATGCGCTCGACCACTACCGCTACCGTTGCTGCCAATCCCCGTCGCCGAATACCAAGTCGAGTAACCAGCCCCACGGACGAGAGTACCAGCCGTTCCACCATAGTAGCCGGTGTTACGTGGTGGAGCAGTGCCGCTATTCCCCTTGTCGGGAGTATCCTGTTTGCCGTTTGAACCAAAAGGGAGAGTCTTGAAACGCTCATTGTTTCCATCCCACTTTTGATCTCCCCAACGGGAATCATCCACAACATTATCGGCACCCTGGCCAGCCATGAAAAACCCCATGCTCAAATTAACAACACTGTTGATACCATCTCGATCACGTGCATCAAACAAATTAACCCCCGCACTGCCCGAACCACCGAGTACAGCATTTGAATGACCATTGGTGCCAATCCAGAGGTTTTCAGCAGAGTAATAATCCATGGTATCTACATCGCTGCCATGGCAAAGGACACAGAGCCCTGCGGATGAAGCAAGGGACTCTCCGGATGTCGGGAAATTATTATTCTGGTCGATCTGGTAACCACCAAGCTGGTTGCCCCCGGAGGTATCGGTTCGGATACGCGGAACCGTGTCGGTACCATCAAAATGTGACCACTGGTTACCAGTCCAGCCGTCTCCACTTTGAGGCGGGCGTTCAAAGGTATCTGCCATGTAGGGGTTATGCATCCATGTGCCGCGGAGATAAGGAGCGGTATCTGGATCGTCTCCGGCAGCGATCACGCCACTGTGATCGGCCGTTCCGTGCACATCATGACAATAACTGCAGCGAATTCGGCTCACCGGTTCAAGTACCGGGCTACCAATTCCTGCCGGGTCGTTGTCACGCAAGGTTCCGGCCGGCCAGTTAATATTATGTTCTACCGAAGAGCTGACTCCATCTCCGATTAGATTACTGTCGATATCATTTGCCGTGTGAATCGACAAAGTTGGCCGGGGAGGAATGACGGTACTATCCAAGGTAAACGTTACAGCCGTCCAATCCTGACCTCCAGAAACGGTAAATCCGTGATCTATCAAAGCATCCCATTCAGACGGCCCTGCCCCATGGCAATCCCAGCATATTTCGGCTTCGCTTGTTGCACTAATCAGTGTCGCATTACCCCCAAGACCAATCCCGCCGGTTTTCTGATAATCGATACCGACCTTTGCATTGTTCGGAATGATAATATCACCACTATGTCCCGTGTGACATTCTATACACTGAGCCGTCCATTGGAAATCAGTCAGGCCAACGATCGGGTCAGTACCGTCAACACGCAGATGTGTACCAATGGCAGGAATGGTTGCACCTGCCTTGTCCAACACTTTAGGTGCATCTGCACTTAGGCTCGAATTGACATCGTGACACTCGACGCAGTGTCGCTTTTTGAAGCCGTCGCTGTGCATATGACAGGTGGCACAGTTGTCTCCCCAGGCATGGCTCTGAAAATCACCGACACCAGAATCACCTCCGGTCGTCGGACCGGCATTATGACAGATCTGGCAGGGACCATTGTTGGATGCACCCCGGCTGAAATCATTGTTGTTCTCGAAGACAACATCAACCAAGGCACCGAGCCCCCCCTGACCGGCCGGTCGTTCAACTCTGATCTGCGGAACTGGCAAATCAGGGCGAGGGGGTACGGTATCATTATAATCAAGCTCCATCCCTACCAGCTTGGTGTTATAGTTTCCTGCGCCATTAGCGTTTGGCCAAGGCAAGGGGGATGTCGGTTCTTCCGGATCACCATTGGTGTGAGGATTGTGACATTCGAGACAAGTGATATAACCCGGATTTCCTGCGCCAACATTACCCGGATCATGTATCGACGCTTCAGTGGCGATACTCAAAGGACCATGACAACTGATGCAAGTCGCCTCCGAAGAAACATCAGTCAAAAGCCCACCTCCGAAAATACTTGGACCAGCATGCAATTGATGACAGGTGTCACAAGCATTATAATTATAATGGGCTGCGATTAAAGCTTCAGAGTTCTGTGGCACAAACAAACTGCCCAGAATCCCCACCAACAAGAAGAGGCTTTGAATATTCTTCATTACGGCACCTCCCCTTCACCCGGATATACAACAACACGACCATTTCGATTATCTGCCACATAAACGTCACGTGTCACCGGCTCAACATAGACATCTAGTGGATAAAAAAGTTCGCCGTCGGCCGCTCCGCGCACTCCGATTGTCTTGACGGAACTTTTCGTCAAAAGATCGTAAACCTGGATTTCCGATGCCCCTGCATCTGCAATAAAAAGAAATTTATTGCCCGAAGAGTTGAATCCGATGCAAAGTCCTTGTGGTGTTGAAAAGGACTGGCTAGAACTCAGGCTGCCGCCCGAGACAACTGCAACAATTTCATCGATCAGAATACCGGACGAATCGAAGATTCTAACCCTTGGAAGAATGCCGCCTCCAGGATCACCAAAATCGCTGACGTAAAGATTCCCTGTCTGTTGATCCACGGTCAGAGCTGTTGGTCGGGCAAGGTTAGCGCTTACAACAGTATTGATTTCATTGCCATCTACAGAATTGAAAGCTCTGATTGCAAGAGCCTTGGCATCAAGGACATAGACTGTACCGGATGTCTTATCAATGGAAAGATCATTAACATCAGAAAAAATTCCGGTTTGATCTTCGAGATAAAAAAGAAAACTTCCAGAACTATTATAAACCTCTACTGAGCGGGTTGAACGATTTCCGATAAAGACTTTTCCGGAATAAGACAACACACAAGTTGGTTGCCCGGCTATACTGAAACATTGAGTCGGCTCTAAACTTAGCTGATCGACAAAACAGACTCTACCGGTAGAATAATCGGAAACAATAATGGCAGAGTTACCAGCAGCAGACAAACGGGCCGGTGATGAGAGTGCCGATGGCGGAGAGGATTTGGTCGGCACCGGATTGCTGTTATCACAACCAACAACAAGCGCCAGCGAAATCAACACTCCGAACATGTTTTTTAGACAAAAAAACTCTTTCAGACGCATGGGGTTACTCCCGGAAAGAAAAATTATCTATATTAGACATCTGTAACTATTTGAATTTTAGTTACAAACATTGCAAAATTCATTCCCTCAAAAACACGAATTCCCAACAAAACATCGAACTGCTTTTCTTCCCAAAAAAGCCTTTTCCTGTTAAGCTATAACCAACCTGAATCACAGGGTTTTTATTTTTTGTATAAGAGGATAAATGGACCCGAAACAGCTCGAAATAATCCTGCTGGAGTTGCAGCAGGGCAAGGCAGACATTGAAGATATCATGCAAAAACTGCGTGATTTGCCTTTTGAGGAGACCGGCGAAGCAACCATCGACCATCACCGTGAACTCCGTCAGGGCGTGCCGGAAGTGATCTTCGGCGAGGGGAAAACGGTCGAACAACTGCAGAAAATTATCGGCCGGATGAGCGAGAACGGCAGCAACGTCCTCACCACCCGGATCGATGCCGAAAAGGCAGAAAAGTTGCTCGGACAATTTCCGGAAGCCGAATATGACCCACTGGCCAGGACTCTCAGCCTGATCAGTAAAAAGATCGAATTCACTGGCCGCGGAAAAATCCTCGTGGTTTGCGCCGGTACCTCCGACCTACCGGTGGCTCGTGAAGCGATTGTCACCGCGCGCATGCTCGGCAACGAAGTTGAAGAACTGGTCGATGTCGGCGTGGCCGGCATCCATCGCCTGCTTGCCAAGACCGGAAAACTCCATGACGCCGCCGTCATTATCGTCGTCGCCGGCATGGAGGGGGCCCTTCCTTCGGTGGTCGGCGGCTTGGTCGGCGTACCGGTGATTGCTGTCCCGACTTCAGTCGGCTACGGCGCCGCCTTCGGCGGTATCGCCGCTCTGCTCGGCATGCTCAACTCCTGCGCCAGCGGTGTGACCGTTGTTAATATCGACAACGGCTTCGGCGCGGCCTTTGCCGCGAACAGGATAAACAAGGGATAAGGTGTAAAGGGGAAAGGTTAAAAAACCCTCTTCCCCGTGCGACGCCGCCGCAGAGCAGTGGAGTTTTACAGGAATTTGAGGGAAAACTGTCTGAGGACAGAAGTGCCCGAAGGGGACTGACGGACGAGTTTTTTTCCGAGCTGTAAAACGGAACGGAACGAAGGGAACCCGCCAACGGCGGGCAAGGAACCCGGGGCGCCTTTCTTTGCTTCGTTTCTTTGGGCGAGCAAAGAAATGAAGGCGTCATGCAGGGACGCAACCCCGCGACTTCGATTTTAAGGAATTACCTAAAGAAGCCATGCGCACCCTCTATCTCGACACTTTTTCCGGCATCGCCGGCGACATGTTTCTTGGCCTGATGCTTGACCTCGGTGTCGACAAAGAAACTATTCTAACCGAACTTAATAAGCTTGGTCTGGCTGGCTACACCATCGCTGCCCGCATCGAAAAACGCTGCGGTATTGCCGGGACCTACGTCGATATCAGTTATGATGAAGATCAGCCGGCCCGCACCTGGCAATCGATCGATCACATGATTGCCGACTCTGACATGGAACAGTTGGACAAGGATCTGGCGCGCCGGATTTTCAAACGGCTCGGCGAGGCGGAGGCAAAAATTCACGGCATCTCTCTTGAAAAGGTTCATTTTCATGAAGTCGGCGCCATTGACTCGATCATCGATATCGTCGGAGCCGCTATTGCCATCAACCGGCTTGGCGTCGAACAGGTTTTCTGCTCTCCACTTCCGCTCGGTCTCGGTTCGATCAACTCGGCCCACGGCACCTACCCGTTACCGGCCCCGGCAACCCTCGAAGTTTTGAGCGGCTTTCCGGTCGGCACCGATGACTCCAGCCTTGAGCTGGTGACACCGACCGGTGCGGTGATCGCTGTCGAGCTCGCCACCTTCGTGCCGATGCCGGAAATGGTCATTGAGAAGATCGGCTATGGCCTTGGCACACGCGATTTGCAGCAGAGACCGAACGTGCTGCGCGGCATTATCGGCGACGCCGATGAAATCGGAGAAAACTTTGATTCGGTCAGCGTTATCGAAACCCATCTCGACGACTGCAACCCGGAATGGCTCGGCTACCTGATGAACCATCTCTTCGAAAACGGCGCCCTTGATGTCGCCTACACGCCGCTGCAGATGAAGAAGAACCGCCCCGGCATCAGGGTCACAGTGATCTCTCCACCCGAAAAGGAGCTCGTTCTCGAATCAAATCTTTTGGAAAACAGCTCCGCCATCGGCGTCCGCCGCTATCGGACCCGGCGCCGTAAACTTGGCCGCAAAACCGAGATGGTCACCACCAGCCTCGGTGACGTTGCGCTCAAATGCCTGTATGACGATAATAAGCTGGTCCGTGTCACTCCGGAATACGAAAGTTGCCGACAGCTCGCCGAACAGAACAAGGTGCCGCTGCCTGAAGTCTATCGACTGGCCGAGCGAGCGGCCGACCACCTCTTCAATGACCGGGGGGACTTATGACCCGCTTCATCCTGTTTCTTTCCAGTAATGCCGGACTCGGTTATGCCCCGTATGCCTCCGGTACCGTCGGCACCCTTGCCGGTATCCCTGTTTTCTGGTTAATGGCACCGATGCCAGCATGGCTCTACGGAGTCACCTGGCTCGGTCTTCTGGCGATCTCGTTCTGGGCCTCCGACTTTGCCGGCAAGCATTACGGCGTCGTCGATGACGGCCGGATTGTCATTGACGAACTGGTCGGCTACCTGGTCACGGTCGCCTTTTTGCCATTTACCTGGACAACCGCAATTCTCGGTTTCCTCTTCTTCCGCCTGTTCGATATCACCAAGCCATACCCCGCTTCCTGGTTTGACAAAAAGATGAAAAACGGCATCGGCGTCGTCCTCGACGATGTCGTCGCCGGCATCTATGGTGCTATCGCTCTGCAGATCTGCCTGCGCTGGCTGATCCCCTGGATAAAGGAAATATTCTGATGCCAAAGATTGCGATCCTTGCCATCGGCGACGAACTGCTCAACGGCAGCCTCAGCGATACCAACAGCGCAGCTATCGCCCGCCTGCTGGCCCAGGATGGTTTTATCATCAGCGAGGTTCGGATCGTCGGCGACGAGACCGGGTCGATGACCTCCGCCGTTGCAGAACTGGCCGGCCGCTTCGATGTCCTGATCACGACCGGCGGACTCGGTCCGACGACGGACGACCTCACCGCCGAAGCCCTGGCCGTAGCCTGCGGGACCGAGCTCGCCCTGAATGAAGATGCGCTCCGGCTGGTCGATGCTTATTTCGAACGACTCGGCCGACCGAAACACCAACGCAATATCAAGTCGGCAACAATGCCGATCGGCGCCACCCCCCTGCAGAACCCGCGCGGCACCGCTCCCGGCATACAGCTGCAGCGGGGAACCTGCCAGATTTTTTCACTGCCGGGCGTCCCCGATGAAATGACGGCGATGATCGATTCGGCGATCCGGCCGGAACTGGTCAGAATATTCGGTCGTCAGCCCTATGAACCGGAACGGATCCTGACCCTGTTCGGCATTCCGGAGCCATTGGTCGAAGAGAAACTTCTGGCGGTCGGACTGCCTGTGGGGGTCGCATTGGCGTTCGGCGTTGAATTCCCGCTGGTCCTGGTCAAACTCCGGGCAACTGGCGCGAATGCCGCCGGCCGGCTTGACCAGGCGGTAGCAATCGTCGAATCGGTTTATATCGAACAGATCGTTGCCCGCGGTAGCGCCACGCTGGCTGACACAACCGCAGCCATGTTGATTGAGTCAGGGAAAACTCTCGCCCTGGCCGAATCATGCACCGGGGGGCTGATCGGCAAGATGTTGACTGACATCCCCGGATCATCCGCCTTCCTCGACCGCGGCGCCATCACCTATTCCAACCAGGCCAAGCATGACTGGCTGAATGTCAGCAAGAAAATTCTTGAAGAAGAAGGCGCGGTCAGCGAATCCTGCGCCCGGGCCATGGCCGAGGGCATTCGGCAATCAGCCGCGACCGATTACGCCCTGGCGGTGACCGGCATCGCCGGACCGGACGGCGGCACCACAGAAAAACCGGTCGGAACCGTATTTGTCGGATTGGCTGGTCCGGCCGGAACCATTGTCGAGCGCTATCAATTCACTGGTGACCGCGGTCGCATCAGGATGCGCACAGCCTGTGCCGGCCTGGCGATGCTGCAGCAGCGGCTGCGCAAAGAATCATGATGCCGGAGAAACCGGTTCGCTGTTTCATTGCCATCCCGCTTTCCGAGCCGGTCAAGGCTGCCATTACCTCTATCCAGAGGCGCCTGCAACAGGACTTGCCGGGCACCCGTTGGACCAAACCGGAGACGATGCATCTGACCCTTCATTTTTTCGGCGAACTCGGCTACGAGAACCTTGATAAAGCAGGCTCGGTTATGGTATCGATAGGGAGTTTATTCCGGCCTTTTACAATTGCACTTCACGGCCTCGGGGCGTTCCCGTCCCCGGACCGTGCCAGGGTGTTCTGGCTGGGGATAAAGAGCGCCAGCCTGACCATGCTTCACACGCATCTGCTCGAAAAGCTTGCGTCGGCTGGTTTTACCTGCGAAGAACGGCCCTTCGAGCCGCACATCACGCTCGGCCGGAGCCGCAGGGGCATGCAAAAGGCGGGACATATTCTGTCCCATGAGGGGGATATGTTTGCAGGTGAGATGACGGTCGACCGGCTGGTTCTTTACGAAAGCGAACTGCTTTCGTCAGGAGCTGTCCACCACCCTCGACAGACGATTCATTTCACTGCAGACTGAATTCAGGAGCATAAAGCGCCAGTCATCTCCGGTCTGCCGCTTTATCAGAGGAGGAAAAACCGACATGTCCGACAACAACCGCGAAAGAGCCATCGATCTGGCAATGAGTCAGATTGAAAAACAGTTCGGCAAAGGGAGCATAATGCGCCTCGGCGAGGATACGGTCCTGCCCGGCATACAAGGAATTTCAACAGGCGCCCTGAGCCTCGATATCGCCCTCGGCGTCGGCGGTGTGCCGCGCGGCCGAATCGTTGAAATCTATGGTCCGGAATCATCCGGCAAGACGACCCTGGCTCTGCATATTGCGGCCGAAGCCCAGAAGACTGGCGGCATCGCTGCTTTTGTTGATGCCGAGCATGCCCTCGATATCTCTTATGCCAAAAAACTTGGCGTCAACGCCGACGATCTGCTGGTTTCACAGCCCGACACCGGCGAGCAGGCCCTCGAAATTGTCGAGGTTCTGGTCCGCAGCGGCGCCATTGATGTCCTCGTCGTCGATTCGGTCGCAGCCCTGGTGCCGCGCGCTGAAATCGAAGGTGAAATGGGTGATTCGCACATGGGCCTGCAGGCCCGTCTGATGTCGCAGGCCTTGCGCAAACTGACGGCGACCATCAGCAAATCAAACTGCTGCGTTATCTTTATCAACCAGATCCGGATGAAAATCGGGGTCATGTTCGGCAACCCCGAAACAACCACCGGCGGCAACGCACTGAAATTCTATTCATCGGTCCGGATGGATATCCGCCGGATCGGCGCCCTGAAACAGGGCCAGGACGTGATCGGCAACCGGACCCGGGTCAAAATCGTCAAGAACAAGGTCGCACCGCCATTCAAGGAAGTCGAGTTTGATATCATGTATGGGCAAGGCATCTCCCGGGTCGGCGACCTGCTCGATCTCGCGACCGAGGCTGAGATCGTCGAAAAAAGCGGGGCCTGGTTCTCTTACGGTGAGGACCGGATCGGCCAGGGACGTGAAAACGTCAAGGTGTTCCTCAAGGAGAACCCGGACATCGCAGCCGATATCGAAAAGAAGTTACGTGAGAAACTTGAGCTTGCGGTTTCCGAATCGCAGGCTGAGGCTGAGGAGGCCTGATCGATGAATCTGACCGATATCCTGGGTATGGGAATGAAGGCACGGGCTTCAGACATTCATCTTAAGCCGGGCCTGCCGCCGGTATACCGGATTGACGGCACCTTGCGCCCGCATCCGAAACTGCCACGCCTGACCCCTGAACTGACCCATGATTTCGCCATGGAAATCATGAACGACATCCAGAAGGTCCGTTTCGAAGAAATCCACGAAGTCGATCTGAGCTACGGTGTCCCCGGACTCGGTCGTTTCCGTGTCAACGCCTTTACCCAGCGCGGGTCGGTCTCGCTGGTCTTTCGTTTCATCCCTTTTGAAATCAAGGGCATTGAGGATCTGACCCTGCCGCCGGTCATCAAAAAGATCGCTTCCGAGAACCGCGGTCTCGTCCTGGTTACCGGAGCCACCGGCTCCGGCAAATCGACGACACTGGCATCGATGATCGACTACATCAATGCCGAACGAACAGCCCATATTGTCACTATTGAGGATCCGATTGAATACCTGCACCGTGACAAGAAGTGTATTATCAATCAACGTGAGGTCGGCTTCGACACTGAAGGATACGATGTCGCCTTGAAAAGTGCCTTGCGCCAGGATCCCGACGTCATTCTGGTCGGCGAGATGCGAGACTTTGAAACGATCGAAACAGCGATCACCGCTGCCGAAACGGGTCACCTTGTTCTTTCAACCCTGCATACTATTGACGCCCCGGAGACGATCAACCGGATCATTTCGGTTTATCCGCCCTACCAGCAACGTCAGGTGAGGATGCAGTTGGCCGGGATCATCAAGGGCGTTGTTTCACAGCGTCTTGTCCCTCGCGCCGACGGCAAAGGCCGGGTTCCGGCAGTCGAGGTCATGGTTTCAACGGCGCGGGTCCGCGAACTGATTGATGACAAGGAAAAAACCAGACTGCTTCGTGATACGATCCAGGCCGGCTATACGAGCTACGGAATGCAGACCTTCGACCAGTCTTTGATGTGGCTCCTGAAACAGGAAATCATAACCTTTGAAGAGGCCTTGCGCCAGTGCTCGAATCCGGATGACTTTAAACTCAAGGTTTCCGGGGTTTCATCTACATCCGATCTCTCATGGGAAGATTTTGACAAGGACAAGGAGAATGAGGGGTCCGAAGATCCGGAAATCGAACGATTCTGATCCGTTTACCGTCGCCCTGAGGTTGTTGACCTATCGTGACCGGAGCACGACCGAGCTGACCAGAAAGTTGCGGGAACGCGGTTTTGGACAAAACGATATCGATCCGGTTCTTAACCGCTGCCTCGAACTTGGATACCTGAGCGATGAGCGTTTCGCATTTTCCCGCGCCCGGGCACTGGTCAGCAGTGGCCGGGCGGTCGGTATCCGGGCCCTGAACGAACTGAAAAAAGCCGGAGTCGCTATCGATCTTGCTGAACGGGCGCTGGCCGAGGCGGAAACCGAGCAGGACTTACCAGATCTAATGGATGAAATTCGTCGGCGGAAATTTCCCGATTTTGAATTTGACACGGCGACAGAAAAAGAAAAAAACCGGGTCCTCAATTTTTTTCGGCGCCGCGGCTTCCCGGTTTCAATGATACTGACTGTTTTAAAAAGCGAATGACAGCACAATTAATCCGGGCACCAGGGCACGAAGGACACCAGGGAAGACCAAAAAATCGGATTATTTAACGGAGAGTCGGAGAGAAAATCAAATATTTCCTGAGGAGCTGACATAAAAACGGTAGGTTTTTTGACTGGTTCACCTCTATGTACCCGGCGTGAATAATCAGCTCTTGACGTTCCTGGTACACTTGGTGCCTTGGTGGCAACCAAATTCAATAATGGGTGCAAAATGCAAACACCCGCAGAAGGATACGAAACATGACTGGCAGTGAAATTCGCAAACGCTTCCTCGATTATTTTGCCAAGCACGGACATACGGTTGTGCCATCATCATCACTGGTCCCGCACAACGATCCGACCCTGCTGTTCACCAACGCCGGGATGAACCAGTTCAAAGACTGTTTTCTCGGTGATGAGAAACGCGATTATGTTCGTGCCGCTTCATCACAGAAATGTGTTCGCGCCGGGGGCAAACACAACGATCTGGAGAATGTCGGCCGGACTGCGCGGCATCATACTTTTTTCGAAATGCTCGGCAATTTCTCTTTCGGCGATTACTTCAAAAAAGAGGCGATTGCCTTCGCCTGGGAATTTCTCACCAGGGACCTTGGACTCGACATCAAACGACTCTACGTCACCGTCTACACCGATGATGACGAAGCGGCCGACATCTGGCACGAACAGGAGGGTGTCCCACGCGAGCGTATTTTCCGCTTCGAGGAGGATAACTTCTGGGCGATGGGCGACACCGGCCCGTGCGGACCCTGCTCGGAAATTTTCTGGGACAACGGCCCGGAGATGAGCTGCGGATCGCCCGACTGTAACGTCGGCTGCGACTGCGACCGCTACATGGAGATCTGGAACAACGTCTTCATGCAGTTTGACCGTCAACCCGACGGGGAACTGGTGCCACTGCCGAAGCCGGCGGTTGATACCGGTATGGGCCTCGAACGGATTACCACCGTCATGCAGGGCGTCCAGTCGAATTATGATACCGATCTGCTGCGCGGCATCATTGGCTACATCGAAAAGCTGGCCGGCAAAAGCTACGGTGACAACGATGAGAATGATGTCTCGATGCGGGTTATGGCCGATCACAGCCGGGCCACCGCCTTTCTTATTTCGGATGGAGTTCTGCCGAGCAACGAGGGGCGCGGCTATGTTCTGCGCCGGATCATGCGCCGGGCGATGCGTCATGCCAAAATGCTCGGGTTCGAAGAGCCGGTCCTGTTCCAGACCTGCCGTTTCGTTATGGAAAGTATGTCCGAAGCCTACCCGGAAGTCATCGACCGGATGGAATACGTTGCCAAGGTGGTCATCAACGAGGAAGAGCGCTTCATCCAGACCCTCGGCAACGGCCTGCGTATCCTCAATGAGGAGATCGAAAAGCTCGAAAAAACCGGCAAAAAAGAGGTCCCCGGCGATGTTGTGTTCAAGCTTTACGACACTTACGGATTTCCGATCGACCTGACTGCCGATATTGTTGAAAAAGACGGCCTGACTCTCGACGAAAAGGGTTTCGAGACCTGTATGGAAGAGCAGCGGCAAAAGGCGCGGCAACACTGGAAGGGATCCGGTGAAGAGGCGGTGGCCGGCGTCTACAAACAGCTCCTTGAAAAAGGCATCGCAAGCGAATTCAGTGGTTACCATACGACCTCGGACAACAGCAATATCACGATTATCCTGAAAGACGGCAGCAGTGTCGACTCAGCCAGCGAAGGCGATGCCGTCGAAATCATCACGGCATTGACCCCCTTCTACGGAGAGTCGGGCGGTCAGGTCGGTGACAGCGGTACTATCAGCAACAAAACGGTTCGAATCGAAATCAACGACACCCGCAAACCGACCGGTGGATTGATAGTCCATGTCGGTAAAATCACCTCCGGCTCGGTCAAAGTCGGTGACGCAGTCGAGCTGAATGTCGATACCGAAAAGCGCCAGGCAACCGCGCTCAATCATACGGCAACACATATCCTTCAGGCTGCCCTGGTCGATATCCTCGGCGACCATGTCAAGCAGGCCGGTTCACTGGTCACGCCGGAACGGCTCCGCTTTGACTTTACCCACTTTTCCGCCTTGAGCGCCGAAGAAATCACCCGGATTGAGGATGAAGTCAACCGGCGTATCCGTCAAAACCGTGCCGTCGACTCCGAAGAGATGTCGGCCGACGAAGCCATTTCATCCGGGGCGACTGCCCTGTTCGGCGAAAAATATGGCGACACCGTCCGCGTCATTTCGGTCGGCGATTTCAGCAAGGAACTCTGTGGCGGCACCCATGCCCGGGCCGCCCGCGATATCGGCTTGTTCAAGATCGTCTCAGAAGGCGGCATTGCCGCCGGCGTTCGCCGAATTGAAGCCCTGACTGGCGGCAATGCGATCCGGACCATCCATGAGCAGGAACAGACTATCCGCTCGATCGCCGATTTACTCAAAAGCGAACCGGGCAAAGTCGAAACCCGCATACAAAAGCTGATTGAACAGCAAAAAGAGTTGGAAAAAGAGATGGCAACCCTGCAGTCGCGCCTCAATTCAGAGCGTTCCGGCGATTTGATCGATCAGGCACAGGAGATTAACGGCATCAAGGTTCTGGCGGCGCGGACCGATGGACTTGATGGTAAAAAAATGCGCGAAATGGCCGATCAGCTGCGCGACAAACTGGCGTCCGGAGTCATTATTCTCGGTGGTGAGAATGATGGCAAGGCGGCCCTGCTCGTCGCTGTCACCTCCGATTTGACAGACAGGCTGCAGGCAGGGACGATCATCAGAAGCCTCGCCGAGCAGGTTGGTGGTCGCGGAGGTGGTCGACCGGAGCTCGCACAGGCCGGCGGCAGCGAGCCGAAGAATCTTGACAAAGCCCTGAGCAGCGCCACTGAGCTGGTTGCCGCTTCTCTGTAAATTTGACAGGAGCAACTGATGAAGACTGGAAAAATAGTTACTGCGTCTGAACAGGAAGAGTACGCACACCCGAAGCATGAGCGTTTTTTTCTGCGTGATGTCGTTACCGCAGAGAGCAACCCCGCTCTCTCGGTACACCGTGGACGGATTGAACCGGGTGGCGAAATCTTCCCGCATACGCACGACGGCCAGGCAGAGACCTTCTACATCCTGAAAGGGTCGGCTATTTGCACAATGGGAGCAGAGACCTCGATGGTCACTGCCGGACAGTGTTGCGTAGCACCATCCGGTGTAACCCACGGGCTGAAAAACGAAGGTGACGAACCGGTTGAGTTGATGGCTCTGTTCACCCCGCCCCTCAAATAGACAGGAGAAACCTTGCCACTTGTCCTCGAAAACCGGAGATCACTTGAGATGCGCCAGGAGGGTCCGACTGTTCTCGTCGTTGATGACGAAGCGGTTATCCGGGACCTATGTATCAGGGCATTAAAATCGTTCAATGTCATTGAAGCGGCAAATGGCCAAGAGGCCCTTGATATTCTACAAAAGAAAGACGTTGATGTCGTTCTGACCGATATCATGATGCCGCACACCAATGGCATCGATCTGCTGCAGCAGATCAAGGAAAAGCAACCGAACCAGCCGGTTATTGTCATGACCGGGTATGCTGATAAGGACGTTATTCTCAAGGCCCTCAAGGCTGATGCCGATGATTTCATCAGCAAACCGATCAATCTGCTCCAACTTAGAACAACCATCGACAAGGTTCTCGAAAAAAAAGCACTCCGCGAAGAACTTGTTCAGCTCAAAAAAATGGACCAGCTCAAGACCGATTTTCTCGGACTTGTCTCACACAAGCTTAAGACACCGATTACCGCCCTCTCGCTTTTTATCCAGAACCTTTCCCGCGGCGTCGGCGATCCGGACGATCCGAACTTCCAGAAACACCTGCAACTGATGCAGGAAGAATCGAACTATCTGGTGTACCTGATTCAGGACCTTCTCTACTATAGTGAAATCATTCTTCAGGAAAGCCCTCTCAAACTGGCTGAATCGGATTTGCGCTCAGTTGTAATGGCTACTTTCATTGAGGCTCAGGCTACCGCCGCGAACAAGGGGATTCGGCTGGTTAATAACCTCCCGCAGGAATGTCCACCGACCCGATTTGACCGCAAAAGGATCCGTTTTGTGATCCAGGCTCTGCTTGACAATGCTATTAAATTCACTCCGCCCGGTGGTGATGTGACCGTATTCGGAGAGTATGGCGACAACGCCTGCAAACTCGGCATCCGTGACACCGGTCCCGGCATAGAAGAAAACGAACAGAAAAAGGTTTTTGAAAAATTCTACCAGGTCGACCCTTTGCGTACGGGCCAGATCCGTGGTTTCGGCCTCGGCCTCTTTTATGCCCGCCAGTTTGCCCGGGCTCATGGCGGTAATGTCCAGCTCGAAAGCGAACCGGGCAAGGGGACCACTGCCTGGCTTAACCTGCCCCGCTGAAAAGCTCCAAGCTCCCTTTTTATGCCTATTTAGCCTTTGTCTTTAAAATCCTCTGTGCTATATTTTTCTTTTGCAAAAAACCTCATCATCTCGGGAGAATACAATGTTTCGCGGAACAACCATTACCTGCGTTCGTAAAGAAGCGGATGTCGCGATGGCCGGGGACGGTCAGGTCAGCGTCGGCAGCACTGTCATGAAGCACTCGGCGAGCAAGGTCCGTCGATTATTTGATGGCAAGGTCCTTGCCGGTTTCGCCGGCAGTACAGCCGATGCCTTCACGCTTTTTGAAAAATTTGACGCCAAACTGCAGGAGTTTCAGGGGAACCTTCCGCGCGCCGCTGTCGCCCTGGCCAAGGACTGGCGAACCGACAAGGTGCTGCGTCGTCTTGAAGCATTAATGATTGTCGCTGACCGGGAGAATACTCTGGTCCTCTCCGGTGCCGGGGATGTGATCGAACCGGATGACGGTATTGCGGCAATCGGTTCCGGCGGCTCTTTTGCCCTGGCAGCCGGCCGCGCTCTCCTGCGCAACACTGAACTCGATGCCAAATCGATTGCTGAAAAAGCGCTCTACCTGGCTGCTGAAATTTGTGTTTACACCAATGATCGCCTGACCGTGGAGACTCTGTAGTGACCAACTTCACCCCACGTGAAATCGTTTCCGAACTTGATCGTTATATTGTCGGTCAGCGGGAAGCAAAACGGGCGGTAGCCGTCGCGCTGCGCAATCGCTGGCGTCGTCAGCAGGTTGGCCCGGAGCTGCGTGATGAGATCGCGCCGAAGAACATCATCATGATCGGACCAACCGGGGTCGGCAAGACTGAAATCGCCCGGCGCCTCGCCAAATTGGCCCAGGCACCATTCATCAAGGTTGAGGCGAGCAAATTTACCGAGGTCGGTTATGTCGGACGTGATGTCGAGAGCATGGTTCGTGATCTTGTCGACCTGGCAGTGCTGTTGGTCAAGGATGAAGAAGCGCAGCGGCAAAGGGTCAAGGCCGAACAGAACGCCGAGGAACGGATTCTCGACCTTCTATTGCCGGGGGAAGCGGAAACAGAAAACGAGGAACAGCAAGCCTCGACCCGGGAAAAGCTGCGCAAATTATTGCGTAAGGGCGCACTGAACGAGCGCTACGTCGAACTCGAAACCGAAGAGGCCTCGATGCCGACCATGCAGCTCTTCACACCTCAAGGGCAGGAAGATCTCGGCTTTAACATGAAGGATATGCTCGGAAACTTCTTCCCGAAACGGACCAAACAGCGCCGCATGAAAGTGGCCGAAGCACTGGAACAGCTGACCCAGGAGGAGGCTGAAAAACTGGTCGACATGGACAAGGTTTCAACCCTCGCCCGGGAACGGACAGAACAGACCGGCATCATTTTTATCGATGAAATTGACAAGATTGCCAGCAAGGACGGGGTCCATGGTCCGGAAGTTTCGCGTGAAGGCGTGCAACGCGACATCCTGCCAATCGTTGAAGGGAGTACGGTCAATACCAAGCATGGTCCGGTCAAAACCGATCATATCCTCTTCGTTGCGGCCGGAGCGTTCCACATGGCCAAACAGTCAGACCTGATTCCAGAACTGCAGGGCCGTTTTCCGATCCGGGTCGAACTGAACAGTCTCGGTGAGGAGGAGTTCGTCCGGATTCTCACTGAACCGAAAAATGCGTTGATCCGTCAGTATATAGCGTTGATGGAAACGGAAAAGGTTACCCTCGATTTCGCTGACGATGCAATCCGTGAACTGGCAAAAACAGCGACCAGGGTCAATGAACAAACCGAGAATATAGGGGCCCGCCGCCTGCACACCATCATGGAGAAACTGCTCGAGGAGATCTCTTTTGATGCACCGGAGATGGCCAGCAGGAAGGTGAAGATCGACGCCGGTTTTGTCGCTGAGAAACTAGCCGGCATTGCCGGTGATGAGGATTTGTCGCGATACATTTTGTAAGGATCAGTTGTCAGTAAACCGTTGCCAGCCGATAGAAAGCAGCCAAAGTCTTTGCTCTTTACTGACCACTGCCAGCTGATCCCTGCCAACTCTGCATAAGGCTTATTCAATGAAAGAAATCATCGACAAGGCAAAAGTTCTACTCGAGGCGTTGCCCTGGATCCGGGAGTTTTACGACAAGACAATTGTCTTCAAGTATGGCGGCAACGCAATGGTCGAGGAGCATCTCAAGGAATCGTTTGCCCAGGATATCATTCTGCTCAAATACATCGGCCTCAACCCGGTCGTTGTCCACGGTGGCGGCCCGCAGATCGGCCAGGTTATGGAAAAAATGGGGCTCGAAAGCCACTTTGTCCAGGGTATGCGGGTCACTGACTCGGAGACCATGAATGTTGTTGAAATGGTACTCGGCGGCAGAGTCAACAAAGAAATCGTCGGCAACATCAATCGGCTCGGCGGCAAGGCGGTCGGTCTCTCCGGCAAGGACGGCGGACTGATTACCGCCCGTAAACTCGAAATGAAAACGATCAATCCGGACACCCTGACTCCGGAAATCATCGATATCGGCATGGTCGGCGAGGTTGAAAGCGTCAACCCGACGATTATCGGTTCGCTTGAAGCGAGCAACTTCATTCCGGTCATCGCCCCGATCGGCGTTGGTGCAAACGGCGAGACCTACAACATTAACGCTGACCTGGTCGCCGGCCGGATTGCCGGGGCGCTTCAGGCTGAAAAGCTGATCCTGATGACTGACGTCGAAGGGGTCAAGGACAAAAAAGGGAACCTGATTTCCACTATCGACATCAATCAGGTTCCGGAACTGATCGAGAACGAGACGATAACCGGCGGCATGATTCCGAAGATCAACTGCTGCCTCGATGCCATTGCCGAAGGGGTCGGGAAGACCCACATCATCGACGGACGGATGGAACATGCCTGTCTGCTCGAAATATTCACCGACACCGGCATCGGTACTGCCGTTGCGAGGTTCAGGTAATGAACGATTCACAGAATTGGATACAAAGAGGTGAAGCCTGCATTACCGGAACCTATGGACGTTTTCCGCTGGTAGCGGTCAGGGGTGAGGGCTGCCGATTGTTCGATGCCGAGGGCAAAAGCTACCTCGATTTTCTTGCCGGGGTCGCCGTCAACAACATTGGACATTGTCATCCGAAGGTCGTTAAGGCGCTCAGGGAGCAGGCTGAAAAGCTGATCCATTGCTCGAACTATTTCCACATTCCACACCAGATCGAACTCGGCGAAATCCTGTGCCAACACTCTTTTGCCGACAAGGCCTTCTTTTGCAACTCCGGGGCCGAGGCAAACGAAGCGGCAATGAAACTGGTCCGGAAATACAGTGCCGAAAAGCATGGGCCAAACCGCTTTGAGGTGATTACCGCCCTCGCCTCTTTCCATGGCCGGACCATCGGCACCATCAGTGCCACCGGCCAGGAAAAAGTCAGGGCCGGATTTTTGCCGATGGTCCCGGGCTTCAAATATGTTCCGTTTGGCGATATTCAGGCGTTGCGCACAGCAATAACCCCCAACACCTGCGCGGTCATGCTTGAACCTGTCCAGGGCGAAGGGGGCGTCAACGTACCGCCGCCCGGTTACCTGAAAGCGGTCCGCGAGGTCTGTAGCGAAAAAGAGCTGGTCCTGGTTTACGACGAGGTCCAGGTCGGATGTGGCCGGACCGGCAAGCTCTTTGCCTACGAACATGCAGGTGTTGAACCTGATGTCATGACCCTGGCCAAGGCCTTGGCCGGCGGGCCGCCAATTGGGGCCATGCTGGCCAGGGACGAATTCGCCGCTGCTCTCGGTCCGGGCACCCACGGCTCAACCTTCGGCGGCAATCCACTGATGACCGCCGCCGGCCTTGCTGCTATGGATGTCCTGTTGAATGACGGCATTCTCGAGAACTGTCAGCAAATGGGTGATTATCTGCGGCAACAGCTTGAAAAAATGGCCGAAAAACACTCTTTCATCAAGGAAGTCAGAGGGCTCGGCCTGATCCTCGGCATGCAACTTGACATCGAAGGGGCCGGGATCGTCACCAAGGCGCTCGAGCGGGGGCTGCTGAT